>JAFUYP010000036.1 GCA_017470535.1 Ruminococcus sp.
AAAAAAGAACAGCCGCTTTAGCGGCTGCCCGTGAATGTAATGCGGTGCTAAACTTTCGGTACCCCTTGAGGGGTCAAGCCAGTAATAGCCCCTTTTAGGGGCAGAGCAAACCACCACTTTAGTGGTGGTTGTGATTTATTTGACCTTAACAGTCTTTACCTTGCTGTAAGCGCTATAATATTTCTTGCCGTTTACCGTTTTGTAGGTGCGTACCTTTACATAGTATTTCTTGCCCTTTTTAAGGCTCTTGACAGTCTTTGAGGTCTTGGCATTACCCTTTACAGTGACAGTCTTTGTTTTTGACTTTGCAAATTTCTTTGATGTCGAATACGTCACCTGATAGCCCGTAACGCCCTTGACCTTTTTGTAGGTGACTTTGAGCTGTTTGGTCTTGGGGCTTGTGAGTTTCTTTACCGATGTTTTCTTAGGGGTTATTTTGAATGTCTTGGTGACGGTGCCGGCATAATATCCTTTACCTTTTATAGTAACGGAGGCTGTGCCGACCGACTTATTGTTTTTGTAAGAAACGGTGTAGTCTGTGCCTTTTTTAAGGGTAGTCTTGCCGTTTTTGACAGTCACGCCGGGCTTTATAGCTTTGCCGGTATAGGTATACAAGGTCTTTGCAAGTGTAACATTTGCGGACTTTAAAGCCGTTATCGCCTTAAAGGTGATACTGTTATTCTTTGCATATTGCTCAGCAGCAGTACCGCTGTGACCGCAGATGACAGTGTTATCATACTTTACATACCCTGCATCAACGGTATAGCCATAGCCAAAAGCCTCAGGGCTTATCGACTTTACAGACTTGGGTATCACAATGCTTTTGAGTTTGCTGCACCCTAAAAAACACTCCCAGCCGATACTTTCAAGCTTAGCAGGAAGAGTTACTTCCTTTAAAGCCGAACAATACTTGAAAACCCACTGATCTAATACCTTGATACTGTCAGGCAGCTTTACGCTTTCAAGTGATGTACATCCAGAAAAAGTGTTCATAGGCAGGCTTGTAAGCCCGTTTGAGAGGGTGACTTTTTTAAGGCTTACACAACCGTTGAACAGATTGCTGTCACCATGCTCGTCATCGTGTCCGACAGAAGTTATACTGTCGGGCATGACCACTTCCTCGATAGCATCATTGCCATAGAACGCAAACATTCCTAAGTATTCTATCCCCTCGGAAAAAGTGACTTTTTTTATCTTTGCAAGACGGTCTTTTTCGCTGTCATCTGCTCCAAGCATACTCAGCCCGTTGAAGCCCCTGACCTTGATACTTCCAAGCTTTGCAGGGACAGTCAGTTCTTTTACGCTGCCTGTGTATGCTGTTATCTCAGCTGTACCGTCATCAAGCAATTTATATTTAAAATCACCATATGTCAGCATATCCTCTGCCTGCGCCGTTATACCGCCTGCCTCCGAAAAGCCTGCCGGAAGATATGCCGATGCACCTAAAATCATACTAAGTGCCAATACCGATGATATGATCTTTTTCATACTATCTCCTCCTGATTTAAAATATTATAACACTATAAGCATACCACAACAGCACCATTTTGTCAATTAAAAAAGCCCCCATACGGGGGCTTTTCTTACCTCTTACTTTTACCCACTAACCCGGCATCTCCCAGTTATGATAAACATTCTGCACATCGTCATTGTCCTCTAAGTGTTCGAGCAGCAGGTTCATTTTTCTTATAGCGTCCTCGTCCTCTAAGGTGGTGTAGTTTGAGGGCACCTGAGCTGCCTCGGCGGAAATGAGCTTGTAGCCCTTTGCGGTGAGCGCCTCGCTTACAGCGGAAACAGCGCCCGGCTCGCAGGTTATCTCGATAACGTCCTCGTCGATGTTGAAATCATCAGCGCCTGCGTCCATAACGTCCTCCATAACAGTGTCCTCGTCCTTTGAGCCGTCGTACTCAGCAACGACAGTGCCCTGTAAAGAGAACATGAACGAAACACAGCCTGTCGTGCCCAAGTTGCCGCCGAACTTGTCAAAATAGTGCCTTATGTCGCCGGCAGTCCTGTTCTTGTTGTCGGTCAGACACTCAACGATGACCGCCACGCCGCTCGGACCGTAGCCCTCGTATACCATAGATTCGTAGTTGTTCTTGTCGCCCTCGCCGGCAGCCTTTTTGATTATGCGCTCTATGTTTTCGTTGGGGACGTTGTTAGCCTTGGCCTTTGAGATAAGATCTCTGAGCTTTGCATTGTTGTTCGGATCAGGTCCGCCCTCTTTAACAACGACAGCCATTTCTCTGCCGATCTTAGTGAAGATCTTAGCCCTTGCGCCGTCGGTAGCTTCCTTTTTACGTTTGATATTTGCCCATTTTGAATGTCCTGACATTAGATTCACTCCTTAATTTTGCATTACATACATCTATTATACTATAAATCGGGCGATTAGTCAAGACCGGGCTTTCAGCCGGGCGCAGAGCGCAGAATAGTTTTGTGCAATCTGACGAAACATCGTGCTTATAAAAAATATTTATGTATTTTATCGGGGGATAACCCTTTTTCAAAAGGGTTTCCCCCAGTAGAACATATAAGTATTTTTATAAGCACTTTCCTTATGCCGGGGTTTTTTGTATCTCGATGTTGTTTATAATCTTATAAAGCTCCTTAGCTCTTTTGTCCTGACCTGTCAGGTGCAGGAAACCGAAAAGGCATTCAAGCCCTGTCGCCGCTCTGTAATCCGCAACGGAGGAGTGCTTAGGTGCGTTTATGCCGCCTGCATTGCGCCCACGCTTGAAAAGCTCCTGCTCGGTGTCGGTAAGATGACCGCCCTCTGTAAGTATTCTCGCCGCCGCCGACTGGTATTCGGCGCAGACCTTTTTCACGGTGAGCGAGTGCAGCTTTCTTGCAGGCATATTCGCACTGATTATCAGCTCGTCCCTTACAAACTGCTCGTACACCGCATCACCGATAAACGCCAGCGCCAGCGGCGAATACTGCCTTGCCTCCTGCTCAGTCATACCGCACCTCCTTACTGGACGAATTCAAACCTGAACCCGAAAATATCGACCGTGTCGCCTTCCCTGATGCCCTGCTGCTCCAACCTGTCTATTATGCCGGTCGAGCGCAGTACCTTCTGGAAGTATTGCAGCGACGAATAGTCGTCCATGTCCACCGAGCGCAGAATATCCCAAAGCCACTCAGCCTCGACATAGTATATGCCGCCTTCGGTCGTTACATCAAATTCCTTCTTTGACAGCAGCTTTTCATCAAGCTCGAACTGTGTCAGCGGCTGAGCCTCAAATACCTTTACAGGCGGCAGCTCCCTGAGCTTCTGTGCTATCGCATAGATAAGCTCCTTAGTGCCCTTTTGTGCAGCGGCACTTATCTCAAAGAACTGATACCCCTTACTTTCAATGTACTCTCGGAAAGCCGCTGTCTGCTCGGGCGATGCTATGTCGCTCTTGTTTGCGGCGACTATCTTTGGTGCGTCTGCAAGCTCCTGCGAGAAACTTGAAAGCTCACGGTTTATCGCTTCAAAGTCCTCTTTGGGGTCACGCCCCTCAATGCCGGATACGTCCACCACATGAACTATGAGCCTGCACCTCTCAACGTGCCGCAGGAACTCATGACCTAAGCCTACACCCTCACTTGCGCCTTCGATAAGTCCGGGAATGTCCGCCATAACGAACGACTGCTCCTCGACCTTTACCACACCGAGAACGGGTGTCAGCGTCGTGAAGTGATAGTTTGCGATCTTGGGCTTTGCCGCCGACACGACAGATATGAGCGTAGACTTGCCGACATTCGGAAAGCCCACAAGCCCCACATCAGCTATCAGCTTGAGTTCAAGCGTTACATCATACTCATCACCCTTGAACCCGGGCTTTGCAAACTTCGGTATCTGACGTGTGGAGGTGGCAAAATGTGCATTGCCCCTGCCGCCCTTGCCGCCTTTTGCGACAGTGACAGGTTCTTTGTCAGATATGTCGGCGAGTATCCTGCCGCTCTCAGTTTCACGCACGACCGTTCCGAGCGGAACTTTTATTATCAGGTCTTCGGCGTTTTTTCCGGTGCAGTTTCCGCTGCTGCCGTCAGCACCTTTGTTTGCGTGGTATTTTCTTTTGTATCTGAAATCTATCAGGTTTGACAAATTGGTATCAGCGACAAAAACGATGTCACCGCCTTTGCCGCCGTCACCGCCGTCAGGACCGCCTGCGGCAATGTATTTTTCCCGGTGGAAGGAAACGCACCCGTCACCGCCGTCGCCGGCTTTGATATGTATTTTTGCTTCATCTACGAACATAAAGAACTCCTTTTCAATTCACAAATGCACGATCAAGCTCATTTATAAGGCTTGGCGAGGGAGAACGCCCCTGAAAAGCCCCTCGCCCCGTAAAACAAAAGCCGCCCGTAAAAGGCGGCTGAAAGTTTTATGCCTGTGTGTAAACAGAAACCTTTTTCCTGTCCTTGCCAAGACGCTCAAATCTTACAACGCCGTCAGCAACAGCAAAGAGAGTGTCGTCTGAACCCTTCTTTACGTTCGTGCCGGGGTGGATGTGAGTGCCCCTCTGCCTTACAAGTATGTTTCCTGCTGTAACGAACTGACCGTCAGCTCTCTTGACACCAAGTCTCTTAGCCTCGGAATCACGACCGTTCTTTGTAGAACCCATACCTTTCTTATGTGCAAAATACTGCATCGAAATTACTAACATGATAAATTACACCTCCGTAATGTAATTATAGATAGGGAATACCCTAACGTGTCTCAACGCTTATCTTGATATTTCCGGGATACTGGCGCTCTATCTGCCCGAGCTGTATCATAAGCCCTACGAGCATCTTGTCGCCCTCGCCCGAGTCGTCAGAAATGAATTTGAGCATAATATCGTTGCCGTCGTCACTTACTTTGGCATTTATTTTAAACACCTCGGTTATCGTGTTGCAGGTCATCATGACTGCCGATGAAACAGCAGCACAGCATACGTCCTCGCCCATCATTGCAAGGTCTGAATGACCCGATATGTGAAACCCTAACAGCTTATGCTCATGATCTTCATAAAACTGAGCGTTTATCATTATGCGTTGATCGCTTCGATCTTGACCTGTGTGTACGGCTGTCTGTGACCCATTTTTCTCTTTTCGCCCTTCTTAGGCTTGTAAGTGAAAACTGTTACCTTCTTAGCCTTGCCGTTCTTGATGACCTTAGCTGCAACTGTTGCACCCTCAACATAAGGAGCGCCTACTGCAAGACCATCGTCCTTGCCTACTGCTATCACCTTGTCAAAAGTGATGCTTGCATCTGCCTGCGCGTCGAGCTTTTCGATAAAGAGGGTATCGCCTACATTTACCTGATACTGCTTTCCGCCTGTTTCGATAACTGCGTACATTCTCAAATGCACCTGCCTTTTCTTTAAAACTCGCTGCATTACGGTGTGCAGGGTCTGCCCTGCAACTTGTCTACCGTACACAAGCGGCTTATATATTATAATACACTTTCACTTCCAAGTCAATGGAATTTACAGAAAGTTTACATTCTCTTTTCTCAGTTCGTCACCTTGCAATAATCTGTAAACTGTGCTATACTATTATATATTATTATCAGAGTTTTGTAAAGGGGGGGTGCGCTGTGAAAGGTCTTATAGATGTTCTGCTCGTGTTTTTTCTTTCTCTGATGCTTGCGGTGAGCTGTGTGTCGGGGTTTGGGACTGTTATGTCATCGCTTGCGGTCTTTTCTGTGTGCGCACTTGTACTGTCTTTCAGGGTGCGCCTTGTCAGGATATTTGCAGCGGCAGCGTTTTTGGCGCTGAGTGTGTTCTATCATCCGGCGGCACTTATGCTCGCACCGGTCGCTTATTGCTTTGCGGACTCAAATGACAGACGTGACCTGATGCTCTTGCTGCCCTCGGTATTCGTGGTGTTCACCGACCCTTTGGTGTATGCTGTGTCGGCACTTATTATGACGGGGGTGTCGTGGCTTTTGTGTATCAGGCGCAAAAACAATGACGAGCTTGAAGAGCGCCTGAGAGTGACCCGTGACACCGGCGTTGAGAACAGCCTTGTTCTTGCCGAGCGCAACCGCCGCCTTATCGAGCAGCAGGACAGCGAGGTAAAGCTCGCTACCCTTAAAGAGCGTAACCGTATCGCCCGTGAGATACATGATAATGTCGGGCATACCCTTTCACGCTCGGTATTGCAGCTCGGCGCTATCATGGCGATAACCAAAAACGACGAACAGCTCTCATCACTGCTGACACCGCTTCGTGAGAGCCTTGACAGCGCTATGGACAATATCCGTGTAAGCGTCCATGACCTGAGGGATAATTCCATTGATATGCAGCTTTCTGTCCGTGAGATATTAAAGCCGCTCGAGGACAGGTATAAAATAGATTTGCAGTACGATATTTCGGACAATATAGCTGCTGATATCAAACTGTGTTTTCTTGCCGTCATAAAGGAATCTGTCAGCAATACTCTGCGCCACAGCAGCGCTGACAGTATCACCGTCATCATCAGCGAGCAGCCGAATTTCGCAAAGCTGGTCGTTTCCGACAACGGCAGGGAGATAAACCCCGGCGACGGAAGCGGCATGGGGCTTTCAAATATGCAGGAGCGTGTCAGACAGCTCGGCGGAAATATAAACATGACCCGTGAGAATGGTTTCAGGATATATATAACTGTACCCAAAAACGTACAGAAAGGAGCAGACCGATGAGGATAATAGCGGCAGATGACGACAAGCTCGTAGCTATCTCATTAAAGACGATACTCGAATCGACCGGCAAGGTTGAGGTCGTAGCCCTCGGCAGCAGCGCCGGGGAGGCGGTAGAGCTTTATAAAAAGCATAAGCCCGATGTAGCACTTCTTGACATACGCATGGGCGAGGTCACAGGCATAGACGCTGCAAAGGAGATACTTGGATTTGACAAGGACGCCCGTGTGCTGTTTCTGACGACCTTTTCAGATGATGAATATATAATCGAATCTCTGCGCATAGGGGCAAAGGGCTATATCTTAAAGCAGAACTATGACGACATAGTGCCTGCACTCGAAGCGGTGATGAGCGGTCAGAATGTTTTCGGCAGCGAGGTGGTCAGCCGCATACCGGAGCTTATGAAAAGCGGCGGAGCATTTGACTTTGAAAAATACGACATCAGCGACCGTGAGCAGGAGATACTGACCCTTATCGCCGAGGGACTGAGCAACAAGGAGATAGCAGGCAGGCTGTACCTCAGCGAAGGTACTGTGCGAAACTACATAAGCTCACTGCTTGAAAAGCTCTCGCTGCGTGACCGCACACAGCTTGCGGTGTTCTACTACAAACAGGTGAAAGGCGGCTGACAGGCGGCAGCTAAGGTGTCCGCCTGCGGCGGACGGATCCCCCCCCCCCCCCCCCCACCCCCGGGTGGGGGCGCCGG
>JAFUYP010000037.1 GCA_017470535.1 Ruminococcus sp.
GTGCATTGTGCATTGTGCATTGTGCATTGAAATTGTCGCTTTCCAAGTGACCACATACGTCCGTATATGTGATATTATGTATACAGAACAAGGGAACGCCCCTTGAAAGAATGAAAGGAATGATAATTATGAAAAAGAACGAAAAGATCAAAAACGGTATAACAGAGCTGGTGTTTATCCTTGACAGGAGCGGTTCGATGTCCGGGCTGGAGCTTGATACGATAGGCGGATTCAATTCGATGATAGATACTCAGCAGGAGGTAGAAGGAAAGGCTTATGTATCGGCGGTGCTTTTTGACGACAGGAGCGAGGTGCTTTACGACAGGGTAGACCTCGGATCTATACGCAAAATGACCAGAGATGATTACAGGGTGCGTGGCTGCACAGCACTTTATGATGCGCTCGGCTTTGCTGTAAAGCATATAGCCAATATCCATAAGTACGCACGTCCCGAGGACGTACCGGAGCATACGATGTTCGTTATAACGACAGACGGCATGGAAAACGCATCACGCTATTTTACACAGAGCGAGGTCAAAAGGCTTATCGAGAAGGAGCAGAAAAAGTACGGCTGGGAGTTTATCTTCATAGGCGCAAATATCGACGCTGTGACAGCAGCAAAAGATGTCGGCATCAGGGAAGAGCGTGCCTGCAATTATGAAGCCACCTCTGCCGGAACAAGAAAGATCTTCCGTGCCATGAACGCACCTATGATGGCGATGAGAGGCGGTAAGGCTATCACCAACGACTGGGTAGAAGAGATAGAAAACACTGATGACTGAATAAAATGGAGCGTCCGTTTTTAATGCGGACGCTTTTATGTTCGTATCTTTTTGCGATGACCGGCAGGCTTTTTTGCAGCACAGGTCTGCTCAAAGCTCTCCAGTATCATTCTTTCCTTTTCGTCATACTTGTAGCTTTTGGGACGGCTGTCAGGCTTTGGTGTAAAGCGGCTCTTGTCGTAAAGCCTTACCGATGCTGCACCGGAGGTGTTTTTGTATGTAAGCGCTACTATCTCGCACCCCTCGGGCAGCTGCTTGTAGCCATCCTCGACCTTGGCGTGCAGCTTTATAAGCGTTCTTGCGCCTTTTATGTCGGCACTTTCAAGCAGTGATGAGTAGATCTCCTTTTCCTTCTCGGAGAACGAGTCTATCACCGTCTGCCGCCGCTGCTCGGCGAGCTTTTTCTGCTCTAACTTTTTTTGCCGCTGATACTCTGCACGCTCTCTTAAAAGCGCATAGACCTTCTCGCACCCCTTGTCCGGTGTCAGCGAGTGGGAGTATATGCAGTACAGCGCCTGCGCATCGACCAGTGCATTGTGAAAGCTGCCCTCCGGCTCAAAATCAAGTGCGCAGGAGAGGTCTTTGACATTTATAATATCCTTTGTGCCGAAGCGCTGCATGACCTGTGACTGTATGTCACTGATCATGCCGTGAGTGCGTGAAAGATATTCATGCGGCAGCGAAAGCTCCTCATACACCCCTATCGTGGAGGCAAACCCCACCGTGTCATAATTTCCCCATACAAAAATATGGCTTATCTCAAATCTGTCAAGAAATCCCAGGGCGCATCGACAGACGTATTCCGCATCGAACGACGCATCAATGTCCTGCTGGATAAGCCCTGTGAGCTTTCTGCACTGTTTTGTCATTCTCGGGTGCTTGATGGGGCGGACGGTCTTGTAAAACGTGTCAGTAATGCTCATCGCATCATCGCTGCTCACAACTAAGCCTATGCTCAGAAGCTCAACATCATCACGTTTTGCGTTTCCGCCGCAGGTGAATTCAAAATCCGCAAAGCATAGTGCCACAGTCCCACCGCCTTTCAAAATAGAATACTTCGTCAAATATTATATCATAACAGGTCAATTTATGTCAAGTGATACAAAATTTTAGGTAAAATAATAAAATTAATGCGTATCCGCTTGCAATTTTTGTATCTATGTGCTATACTATAAAATGGTATATTAAAATATTTTCATTTAGGAGTATATATATGTTAGGCAAAAAAACTAAGATCAAATACAGGGTAATGCGCCTGGGCATTATCTCCGTTATAATTGCAGTCGTGGCGCTCACTGTCACATCTACTATCATAACACAGTCCATACAGCTGAGCAAGGTGGACGAGGAGCTTGAATCACTTTCTGATGCTTATGTTACGAGCATATCTACTATGACCAATACTATCTGTATGCAGATAGAAAGCACTGCAAATAACCCAAAGCTTGCAGATACATCGCTTTCAAAAGAGGAAACGAGAAAGATACTTGATGAGCTGATAGTTTCGACTTACTTCAAGGATTTCAGTATAGCCGAACGTGACGGGCAGACGCTCAACGACACGGATATTTCAGAGCGTGAGTATTTCAAGCGTGCGATCGACGGTGAAACATATATCTCCAGTCCGGTAGTAAGGCTCACAGACAATACGGTCACTACAATGGTCGGTACTCTCATGCCTGACGGCAGGGTGCTGTACGGCGCTTTGAAGACAGAGCTTTTCTCAAACGGCTTGAAGTCAGCGTCTGATGATTCAAGGCTCGTGCTCGTGCTTGACAAGGAGGGCACTGTCATCGCATCGAGCGATACCTCGCTCATAGAGCAGCGCAAGAATTACATAAACGACGGAGATGCGTCCTATAAGGAGGTTTCCGAAAAAATGGTGCTCGGCGAGAGCGGCAATATGAAGCTCGAAGTTGACGGCGAGAATTTCGGCTCGTATTATGAGCCTGTACCCGGCTCTGACGGTTGGAGCTTATGTGTTACCGGCAGCTATAAGAATGCGCTCAAAGGTGTCAGACAGTCGATATTTGTGTCGCTCGGTCTTGCTGTATTTCTTATCATGCTTGAAGTGATAGTTGCTTTCAAGGTGGCAGGCAAGATAACAAAGAGCGTTGAATATTCAGCAGAGCGCCTTGACCAGCTGGCATATGGCGATATACATTCAGAAGCAGAGGTCAGATACACAAACGACGAGATAGAGGATATGACAAGTTCTCTGAGCGTAGCAGTAAGGGAGCTGCAAAGATATATAACAACTATCTCAGATAACCTGCAAAGTATGTCGGAGGGTGATTTCTCCGGCGGCAAAGAGCTTGAATTCAAGGGCGACTTCATAAAGATCTCTGATTCATTCAAGGAGATAAATACAACGCTCGGCTCTCTTATCACTGAGATAAATGTCGCAGCGAGCGAGGTGCTTATAGGTGTTCGTCAGATCTCCAATGATTCAGCAGCACTTGCAGACGGCTCTACCAAGCAGTCAACTGCGGTAGAGGAACTTACCACTACCATGTCAAGAGTGGCAGAGCAGGCAGAGAACAACGCCAAGAACGCAAAGAACGCAGCAAAGATCTCGCAGACCTCGGCACAGAATGTTGAGGATCACGAAGCAGAGCTTAAAAAGATGCTCACCGCTATCGGCGAGGTAAAGCAGAAGTCAAACGAGATAAGCTCTATAATCAAGACTATCGAGGATATTTCCTTCCAGACGAATATACTTGCACTCAACGCATCTATCGAGGCGGCAAGAGCAGGCGACGCAGGCAAGGGCTTTGCAGTCGTTGCGGACGAGGTAGTAGACCTTGCTAACAAGTCATCACAGGCAGCGCAGGATTCGGCAGAGCTTATCTCTCAGACTATCGCTGCTGTAAACCGTGGCTATAAGGCAGCGGACGAAAGTACAAAGAAAATGGGTCAGGTCAAGGAGCTGTCACAGAAGGTCAGCGACCTTATCGTGGATATTTCACAAAACAGCGACGATCAGGCGGCGGCTATCGCACAGACGACAGCAGGCATTGAGCAGATCTCAGAGGTCGTGGCACAGAACTCTGTCACAGCGATACATACAGCATCATCATGCGAGCAGCTTTCAGCTCAGGCTACACAGCTCAGAGATAAGATAAGCAAGCTAAAAGTATAGAAAGACGAGGATAATGATATGGGTAAGACACTGGTAGCGTATTTCAGCGCAGGCGGCAATACCGCCGATGCTGCTAAGATCATAGCAGACACACTTTCGGCTGATATATACGAGATTACGCCGAAGGAAAAATATACAAGAGAGGATCTTAACTGGAGGAGCAAGACCTCACGCACGACTGTTGAGATGAGCGATAAGTCCTTCCGCCCGGCGATCGAGTCGGCAGAGATAGACCTGACAGATGTTGATACTGTTTTTCTGGGCTTCCCGATATGGTGGTATGTAGCGCCTACTATCGTTAATACGTTTCTTGAAGCCAATGATTTTTCAGGCAAAAGGATAGTGCTTTTTGCAACATCAGGCGGCTCGGGCTTCGGCAAGACCGTGCAGGGGCTTGCAAACAGCGTTTCAAAGGATACGGTCATAGAAGAGGGCAGGGTATTCAATGCAGGCTTTTCGCCCGAGGACATCGCAGCTTTTGCAAAAAACGCAGCAGAATAGTTTTTCCGGGCAGCGCAGTATAGTTTTCTGCGCTGCTCTTATCATACAGCAAAGGAGAAATATTTATGAGTGAAAAGATCACACAGTCAGCAGGCAGAGATCAGCTCGGTGAGTTTGCACCGTCTTTTGCACATCTCAATGATGATGTGCTTTTTGGCGAGGTGTGGAACGAGCAGGCGATAGATGTAAAGACCAAGTGTATCATCACAGTCGTATCGCTTATGGCATCGGGGATAACCGACAGCTCGCTTTTGTATCACCTGCAAAACGCCAAGTCGCACGGCGTTACAAAAGAGGAGATAGCTGCTATCATCACACACGCAACGATGTATGTCGGCTGGCCAAAGGGCTGGGCGGTGTTCAGACTTGCAAAGGACGTGTGGAACGAGCAGACACCTGAGCTTACCGATAAGGACAGGTATCAGAACAGTATATTCTTCCCCGTAGGCGAGCCTAACCCGTATGGTAAATTCTTTGTAGGGCAGAGCTACTTAGCGCCTGTTTCGACCGAGCAGGTGTCGATATTCAATGTCACCTTCGAGCCTGCCTGCCGCAATAACTGGCATATACACCATGCAAGATCGGGCGGCGGTCAGATGCTTATCTGCGTAGGCGGCAGAGGCTATTATCAGGAGGAGGGCAGGGAAGCGGTCGAGCTTACCCCGGGCAAGGTCATAAATATCCCTGCGAATGTTAAGCACTGGCACGGTGCAGCGCCCGACAGCTGGTTCTCACACCTTGCGATAGAGGTCGAGGGCGAGGACAGCTCCACCGAATGGTGCGAGCCTGTGAGCGATGAAGACTACGGCAAACTGAAATAAGAATACCCCCGCCTTTTCATTGTCTGAAAGGGTGGGGGTCTGCGTATGCAGTCTTATTTCTGTGTATCGTCCTTGTCGTTCTTGCTGTCTTTCGGCGGTGATTCAAGCCACCTGGTCATAAAATAATTAGAACCCAGCATCAGTGCAAGGAGCAGTACACATATTATTACTATAAGAATTATTTTTGTCATTTTTCAGTCCTCCGTTTATTGTTTTTGCTCGGAGGATACTGCCTTTTATACCGTCCTGATCGTGTATGTATTCTATTATATATCTGCGGCTGCCAAAGCTGGATCCATATCCGCTCCGCCGCCGTATAAAGGTCAGCAATGCGCCTGTTATGCAAAGCGCTCGCCCGACAAGTATACCAAAAAAGTGATCCGGCAGCCGTGAGCCTGTGCGCTCATGTATCTTTGAAATGCTTGCTGTGTGTGAGAGCAGTTTTTCAGTCGATGCCGTATGGGGCAGAACATAAACACGGCTCTCGGTAAAATATGAGCCTGACGTACCAAGTGACCGGTGATCGTCACTCTCAGGACTGTTTGCGGCTATAAGCAGAGATATGAGCGAAATGATCGCAAGCGATACTATTGCCCTGAAATATCCTTTGTGCCACTTCACTGTATCACGCCCCTTTGTTCATGTCAGTCTGCTTTCAGCAGATAAATTATATCACAGCTGATAAAAAATGTCAATCACCGCTTGCAAAATATGTAAAAGTGTGATATAGTATTAATATGCTTGATCTAAATAAATAGTTCAAAGGAGTAATTCTTATGAAAAAGACATCATTTATAGTTGCAGCGTGTGCAGCACTTTGTATAGCACTTTCAGGGTGCAGTAACAGCTCATCATCATCATCAAACGCAGACAGCAGCAAGGCAGATGAGACCACGACCACTGCGGCAGCTCAGGAAAGCCAGTCGGTCGCTGACAGTTCAGAGACTGACAGCTCGCAGGCTGACGAGCAGACAGAGAATATCGACTATATGGTTCTTGTAAACAAGCTCAATAAGCTGCCCGATAACTGGGAGGAAGAGCTTCAGACAGAACATTTCACAAACACAGTCGGCGATGATGTCGAGGTCGAGAAAAAGGCATATGAAGCCTATCTTAAACTCAAAGCAGACCTTGAAGCGGACGGCGTGTTCGTTGACCTTGACTCCGCACGCAGGAGCGTTGAGGATCAGCAGAGGATAATGGACGACTTTACAAAGGAATACGGCAAGGACTATGCAATAAAGACTGTTGCTACACCGGGTTATTCCGAGCATCATACAGGTCTTGCACTTGATCTGTACCTTATAATCGACGGCAAGGATATAGTTGAGAACGAGGATATGATGCAGTACCCTGAGATATGGGAGAAGATACACAGCAAGCTCGCAGACTATGGCTTTATTCTCCGCTACCTTGAAAACAGGGAGCAGGTGACGGGCTACGGTTATGAGCCGTGGCATATCAGATATATTGATGATGTCGATAAGGCTAAGGAGATAACCGAAAAGGGTCTGACACTTGAAGAATACTTAGGTAAAGCCACTGCGGAGGATTTTGAAGTGGATTACGGCAAGTCGGAGGTATTTACCGAGGAGCAGCTCAAAGAAGCGGCTGTTCAGGTAAAGTGCAAGTTCGCAACATTTGAGGGCTGCGTTATGCACAACCTCAGATATGACGGCGATAAGCATAATACCAAGGATAAGATCGAGATAATGAATATGCTTGATGAGTCAACTGAATTTGTCAAGGTCGCAAGATTCCTGTGTGATCTTAAAACACCCGAGAATGGCAGCGACAAATTTGAAGCAGATCAGGAGATAAAGGACTATGAGTGGTGGCTCGGACTTGACAAGGACGGCGGCTGGTCGCTGCTGCAATGGGGTTACAGCCCTGCGGCTCAGGAAAACGCAGAATAAATAACAAAGAGGTATCGTTTTTCACGGTACCTCTTGATTTTTAAGGCAACACCGCACACGGTGGTCGTGCGGTGTTGCCTTAATGTTCGAGCTTTTTGAGAAAAGCCTTTGTCCTTTCCTGAGTTGGGTTGTCGATGACATCTTCGGGCGTGCCCTGCTCGACTATAACACCGCCGTCCATAAATACCACCCTGTCAGAAACACTTCTTGCAAAATCTATCTCGTGTGTAACTATAACCATTGTCATTTTCTGCGCTGCGAGCTTTTTGAGTACCTGTAATATCTCCGCCGTTATCTCCGGGTCAAGTGCAGATGTCGGCTCGTCAAAGAACAGTATCTTAGGCTTCATGGCAAGCGCCCTTGCGATAGCAACACGCTGCTGCTGACCTCCCGACAGCTGGGAAGGATAAGCGTCTGCTTTGAGCTTGAGTCCCATTTTTGAAAGCAGCTCTGTGCATTCCTTCTCGACCTCAGCCTTGTCACGCTTCTGAACATTCACAGGTGCATCCATAAGGTTTTTAAGCACCGAGAAGTGTGGGAACAGGTTGAAATTCTGAAATACAAGGCTGTAATACTCCTTTATCTTTTTCATCTTGTCCTTGCCGGCGTAGACTGCTTTTCCGTCTTTTGTGGTAACAGCCTTCTGTCCGCAGTAAGCAAGCTCACCCGAGTCGAGCGTTTCAAGCATACACGCACACCTTAAAAATGTACTCTTGCCTGATCCCGAAGGTCCGAGTATAGATACCACCGTGCTTTCCTCAACATCGATGGATATGTCTTTGAGTACCTGATGATCTCCATAGCTTTTCTTGAAATTTTTAGTTTCGAGTATCTTCATTTCAAGCACCACCTTTAATAATATCCGAGCTTTTTCTCAATGCGGTTGGCAGCGAGAGCCACTATAAAGTTAAAGATATAGTAGAATATACCTGCAACGATGATAGGCATTATAGTTGATTCTGCCGCAGCCACCTGCTTTGCGAGTGTGAACATTTCTGTGTATGCGATAGCAAATGCAAGAGATGTGTCCTTTACAAGCGTTATGACTTCGTTTGTTATCGCCGGTATGACAGTCTTTATCATCTGCGGGAAGACTATCCGCCTGAATGCCGCTGCCTTTGAGTAACCGAGTATCGCCGCCGCCTCATGCTGACCCTTAGGAACTGCCTGTATGCCTGCACGGTATATCTCCGCAAAGTATGCGGCGTAGTTGAGCGAGAAGCCTATTATCACCGCATAGAATCTGTAATTTGATGATACCTGTAATCCAAACAGCAGATTAGGCCCGAAGAACACCAGCAGAAGCTGGAGCATAAGCGGTGTGCCACGCACGATAGATATGTATATTTTTGTTACCTGTCTTATTAGCCATATCTTCGACATTCTGCCGAAGGCTATCACAAGCCCGAGCGGCAGTGAGAACAACAGCGTCAGGAAGAATATCGACAGCGTAGCTCCCATACCCTTTGCAAGCTCTTTGCAAACATATCCTATCATCTCTCCAAAGCTCTTGCTGCTGTCATCATCAGAGTCTGTCACCTTTGAGTCTTTGGTCAGGCATACTGCGTCTGCGAGATCCCATTTTTCAGCGATCGAGCTTATCGTGCCGTCATCGAGCAGCTCCATAAGAGTTTCCTGTACCTCGTCACGAAGCTGAGTGTTTCCCTTGTAGAAGCCTATACCATACTGCTCGGTGGATATGTTCTTTTCAAGTATCTTGTAGCCGCCGCCACGCTGCATCATCTCATACTTGGCAACGCCTACGTCCATGCAGATAGCTTTTACAACACCGCTGTCAAGATTTAAAAACGCCGAGTTGTAGTCGCCCACCTGCTGTAATTCCTTAAAGCTCTCAGCAAGCGCCTTGTTCTCCTCGGTCGCACCCTCGCCTGTAAGTGCCGCAAGCGCCGAGCTGTCAGCCTGAACGACCACTATCTCGTCTTTGAGCGACGAAACATCATCAATGCCCGAATCAGACTTTACGACCATTACCTGTGCATTGTCAAAATACGGCGCACTCCATGTGTATTCATTTTCTCTGCCGTTGATAGTAAAGCCGTTCCAGATGCAGTCTATCTGACCTGTTTTAAGCTCCATGTCCTTTGAGTCCCAGTCGATAGGGCGCTTTACAAGCTCCCACCCACGCTTGTCGCATACAGCCTGTGCAAGGTCAAGGTCAAACCCGACATATTCGCCCGAATCGTCCTTGTAACCGTATGGCGGAAACTCTGCATCAAATCCCACGGTAAAGGTCTTTCTGTCATCGTCCTTTTTTTCGCAGCCTGAAAACGCCGCCGCAGTGGTGAGCAGCAGTGCCGCCGAAAGTATACCGGCCGCAATTCGTTTTATAAACATTTTTAGTACTCCTCCAGAATAATTGTCCTTCAATATTTTACCACATAAAAGTGAATAATCTAAGTATTATCCGTAAACACATGATAATTTCTATGTATAAGGCAACGCTATTGCATACCTGCCCCAATGACAACAAGGTACCCATAAAGGATACCTTGCATAAATGTCTGTTAAGGCAATACCGCACGACCATTGTACGTCAGATACGCAGTCAGGTTTTTCGTCAGATCGCCTAAATTTACCGTAGGAATACTGACGTATTTCAAGGTGAATTTGGGTGATATGACGGAAAAACTGCAAGTAGATGGCGTGCAA
>JAFUYP010000038.1 GCA_017470535.1 Ruminococcus sp.
TCCAAATTATATGGAACGCCCAAAAGCCTTGATTCTATTAAGTTTTAGCGATATTCGACCTGCCGATTTCTTACTGTTTTCATCATTTTGATTTGTAAAGTTTTTGTGAAGTCTTGTTCCCTTTGGACTTTACAAGTAGTACTTCTGACCTTACATCAGAAATACTATGGCGTAAAACTTCTTTATACTTACCGTACTTAAGCTCCGGGGTGAATTTATATCTGAGGTATTAACAGTAGTATTTATCCACAGCATCAACCGTGCTGCTGCTGCCTTGCTATCCTTTCGGCCTCCTTGAAGGTCTTGCCGAGGTCGGAGATCATCGGTATGACCTCGTTTATCGGCTCAACGTCCTTATGGATATTGCCGCTCATTATTCGCCAGAGGAAATACTCATACAGCCTTGAATAATCATTGGCTATCTCGTACTGCCTGTCAAGAGTGCTGTCAAGGTAGCGTATGATACGCTCGCCCTTATGCAGGCTCTCGTTAGCCTTGCTGTAATCCTTCTGCTCTATATACATAACGCCCTCTGTGAGCCGCTTTACACACGTTTCAAACAGGAGGTTTAAAAGCTCGCCCTGCGTCATCGTATTTACCGACTGCTCACGGTACTTTTTATATGGATTTTCAGCCATATCACTTAACACATCCTTTTTTAAGAGATCGCATTATCAGAAGCCCATCATCTGTGAAAGATATGTGCTTGTTGAGTTCATATTGGCAAGAGCCGTTTCCATAGAGTTGAACTGCTTCCAGTATCTGTCCTTATTGGAGTCGTACCTTTCCTGAAGCCTCTTGATGTAGTCTGAGATAGTGTCCATCTGGCTCTTTATCTCGTTGGTCTGCTCACTTACCTTGCCCTTGACACCTGCGATCTTAACAAGTGTACCCGGCGATGCGAGCGAGGTGCTTGCCGCATTCTTGCAGGCGGTATTGAGCTTTGTAGCAACATTTGTGAATGTGCTTACCACATCATCGCCATGCTCCTCTATTGCCTTTTTAAGTGCGTCCTCGTCTATTTCGAGCTTGCCGTAATCCTTCCAGTCGCTCGATGAATCTATACCGAACATCGACAGCGAGAAGCCGTTGTCAGCCTTGGAATAGAGCGTCCTTCTCATATTATTGAGGAAGCTGTTGATGTCACTGTCACCGCTTAAAAGACCGGTCTTGGACTTTTCCTCCCACTTCTTGATCTCGCTTTCGCTCATCTCGTCCTTCTGCTCGTCGGTCAGAGGAGCGTAATCCTTGTAGGACTTTGATTCGTGAGTGAGCTTATTAAGATCGGCTATGAGAGTGTTATAATCATCAACAAAGCTCTTGATATTCTTGATTATCTCGTCGGTATTCTTGGTAGCCGAGAGGGTCGCCGCATTATCGACCGTGCCGTTCTTAGCTGCGAGCTTACCGTCAGCCGATGTGAGCAGATTGCCCTCGTCGTCAAAGTAATTGCCCGTTACAGCCCTTGCCTGGATAGAGTAGCCGTTTATCGAGAAGTTATTTGACATTCTCTCAACAGTCACGCCGTCAACGTTTACGATAGCGTTCTGCCCCATGGACTTCTGCGCCGAGCCGAAGAACTTATCGGCAAAGCCGCCGGAAACGTTTATGTCAAAGCCCTCGCCGGTAGACGAGCTTTCAAGAGTAAAGCTGTCAGACAGCGAATTATAGCTCATCTTAACGCCTGCATCAGACGCATTGACCTGCTTTATAACATCAGCGATAGTAGTGTTCTCGTCAAACTCGAACTCCTTGCCGTTGACGTTGAAGGTATAGTCGCTCATACCGAGATCGGACAGCTTAGTGCCTGTTGTCAGTCTTGAACAAGCGCCCGGGTCAACGCCGATGACCTCGCTGTTGCCGGAGATGCTCAGAGTCTGACCGCTCCTTGCAGTGATAGTACCGTCGTCGCCGACTGTGACATTGCTGCCGAACGCCCTTGCGATGCCGTCCTTGAAGCTCTGCATCACACTGTCCCTATCGCCGTTGCTGATAGAAATACTTGTAGTAACGCCGTCAAGCGTGACATTCACAGTCGCACTCTCAGGCGGCTCGGTGGACAGAGTTTCAGCATTAGGCTCAACAGTCGATTCATAGGCATAGCCGTTATCGTTATTGAGCGTCATAGCCTTGAGCCCCAAAGTAGACAGAGCGTTTGAAGAACCGCCTATCTTGACATCGGGAGCATCAGTTCCCGACTCTGTGACCTTTATCTTACCGTCGTCATTAAGCTCGAGCTTTATATCGCCAAGTCCCTCGTCAGAGAGCTTCTGGTTGATGTTCTCGACCATTTTGTCGATCGAATAATTGCCCTCGCCGTCCTTGTTCATCTCATCGACAAGGTTAAAGCTGACTGTCCTATCACCGACAGTGAAGGTAACGTTCTGCTCGGGAGTGGAGAAATACTCTTCAATGCCTGCTTCGATATTCTCCATTCTGATAGAGCCTGTACCCACCTTGCCTGTCGTCAGCTTTGTGGCAGTCGCAAGCTGAGCCACCTGAACGCTCATATCAGCTGCCGCATCAGCTGATGCAGATGTTATCTTTACAGCGCTCGACGAGCTTTCGGTAGTCATTTTATTGTATGTTGAAGTAAGCCTCAGGCTGTTGCTTGAAGCTATATCAAGATACTTGCTCTGGAAGGAATTGATCTTGGAAATTACGTCCCTGTAAGATTCCTGTTTCCATTCAAGCTGGGTCTTTTTCTGATTCTGGCTGTCTATCTTTGACTGGATACCTGACAGCATGGATTTTACCATACTTTCGGTATCAACGCCCGATGCCAGACCTGAAAGTCCCGAACTGGAATACGAATAGTTGGTAGAAGTACTGTTATCCGCAGAAACTTTCATTGATTATCACCCTTTCATAAGATTTTCACTCACCCCTGCTCCTTCAGGGGAATATTATCCTTACAATATATATCGGCTGCAAAAAATAAAATTAAACAGTTTTACAAAAAGATTTTTCGCCCCATTACGCACCTGGGTCAGATAGTTTTTCCGCCGTAGCCCACAAACTTCTGTCTGCCCTCGTTGGTGCCTACGATAAATTTCGCAGCCTTTGCACCCGTGCCTTTATTCTCAGCCTTTATCTTGCCGAGCAGACCTGTCTTTTCAAGGTCTATACGGTCTATCACCTGCACGTCGCTGTCCTTTATGCGGTTGATAAGCGATATTACCTCCTGCGTCTTGAAATATACCGCCTCCTCATCAGGTGCGACCTCTGTAAGATCCTTGCTTGATCTTATGATGCTCCTGACCCGCTCGCCGTTATCCATTTCGCTGCACAGAATATCTATCCTGTCAAAGACCTTGTCCATTTTCTTTGTCAGGCTCATTCTGCCCTCACTGTGCGGCTCTATCTCATCTATGTCACAGCTTATCATCTCAATGGTCAGCTGCTCGTATTCAAGCAGCACCTCTTTGAGAGAATCAAGCTCTTTGAGTATTCTGTCTTCATAAATCTTTTCCATTTTCATTCTCTCCAAAATTCTCACTTGAAAAATGTTCACTTATGTGTTATAATGCAATTAAAGGAGTTGAGCCTATGAATCTATCACACCTTGAAGCTGTGCTGTACTTTGACAAGGTGACAGTCAAAGGCATTGCCGATATTTCACTTACAGACCATTCCTGCGCCTTTCGCAGCGACTTTGTGCCGATACTGCATTTCGGCTCTGAGGTCACTATCGTCACCAAGATAAACGGCATACCGTTTTTGAAGGTCACCGGCGCTGTATATCTTTCATCAAAGCGCTTTATGCGTGTTCAGCCGATAACGCTTGCGCTGTTCAAGAACGCCGAGCGTCTGTGCGAGGTACCTGTGCGTGTGCCGGCTGAAAAGATCTCAAAGCGCCTGTTCTCGGGCGTACATCACTCAGACTGCACTATCGTTGCCTGCTCCGCCAAATCAATGACCGTGACCGGCGACATCCACCCCGACAGGGGCGACGGCACTATCGAGCTGTACATAGAAGGCCCCATGTTCTTCGACGGCACGACTGTAAAGCTCAAATACTCGGGCGACGGCATGATATTCGGAAGATCCGGCAAAAAAGCACGCTACATCTACAAGATAGTAAAGATAGAAAAGCGCTGTTACAGTGAGTATATGCGCTATATCCGTGCGTGTACCATCGACCGCCTTGCAAAAAGTCTCGGCTGATAATAAACACAAAAGCAGCACCGGACGGGAACGCCCTATGCTGCTTTTTGCTTTGTGCTTATAGGTGTATTAAAGCGATACCGTACAAAGCCGTCAGGCAGCAGCTGTGCGGTCTTGCCTTAAAGCTGATACTTCGTTCCCTCTTAATCATTATCAGCTGTTTTAAGCATATCTGCAAGGTCAGCAGGTGTAATTCCCTTAGCTGCCGAATCCTTGTTCTCATCTGCTGTGCGTTTAAGCTCAGACCTGAGCACCGAAACATTGCTCGGTGCATTTATCCCGAGCCGCACCTTATCGCCCGATACTTCAAGGACCGTTATCTCGGTATTGTCGTCGATAAGCAGCGACTCTCCTCTTTTTCTTGACAGGATAAGCATTTACTTCACTTCTCCTTTCCGCCGAATACCGGGAAGCGGAAAGGAAGGTCGTCCTCACACACTGCCTGTGCAGCGGTAAAGTTATTCATATTGAAAAGCAACGGGCTTTTAAGATTGACAGTTGTCTTCTTAACATCTTCCTTGATAGCCGCCATAAGCCACATCTCGGTCGTTTCTCCGCCGATAGCATCAAGAGTCTCCTTGTCTATCGTAGGCTTGTAGTTTTCTATAAACGCAGGGTTTGCGATTATAAAACAAAGCTCCTTTTCCTCGGTGCTCTGAAGCCATGCAAAGCCCGCTATGTCCTGATCCATTATCATGACGAACTTTGTGTACTCTTCAAAACCAAGTATCGGTTTTACAAATGTGATAACGTCCTTTTCATTTATTTCCGCAGTGCCAAAATCTCTGGTCTCGATCTGCATATAGCAAACCCCCTCTTTCTAAAATTTTTATCTCACAGGCATCAGCCTGCAAAAATATCCTCCTGATTGCCCAGGTACTCTATCGTTACCTTCGGGTACTGAGTTATCTCCATCTGGAACCTTCCGGGGACAAACTCCATTTCACGTTTAGACGCATTCCACGCATTAGGCGTAGAATTGTCCACATACTTTGATACATCGAACTTGCTTACAAAGTCCTCACCGTTCCTGTCGCTTGAAAAGCTGAGCACCGACGAAAGCACCTTGCCAAACGACACCTGATTTGCCGAAAGCTGGTCATCGCTCGTTATGACCTGACCCGATGCCTTTGTTATCTCAGCGGAGGTCGTGCTCCTTACCCCCGACGACATGACTCTTGATCTTGCAAGATCGTTATAGCTTGCATTCGTCTGGGCTGCACGCTGCGCCTCCCTGACGATAGAAGGATCTGTCTTGTACTGTGCAGTCTGCTGAGCCATTTGCTGCCGGCGGATCTGCGCTGCCTGTTCCCTCTTGATCTCTGCGACATCCTTTTCCTTTGCCTGTAATTTAGCACGCTCTATCTTTATCTCATACTCGATAGGCGTAGTTGTGATCTTTAGCAGTGACATAATCCATACCCCCTCGATCCGTTATCCGTTATCCGCTTACCTTATATAATCCATAAGGCTCTGCGGAAGTATCTGGCTGCCGAACCTGAGCGTGAGCAGCCACGACTGACTGTATTCCTGCATTTTTGTTATCTCGTCTGTCTCGTTGATACCCTCGACGTTCTTTCTGATGATTTCAAGATCGGTCGCCTCGTCCTCGAGCTGTGCGCCCTTTGATTCAAGGAACGCCGCCCTTGTACCTAAGTTTGCGATGCCCACCAGAAGATCATCAAATCCGTTTTCAAGATGCTCCCTGAGTGCGCCGAGCCTTTCGGTGTCATTTGCATCAAGTGCCGACTGCATCTGAGTCAGTATATCATACATATTATTGGAAACAGTTTCCGTGACCTCGACGCCGCTCTTATCCTCATAGGTTATCTCGGAGCTGCCGTAACCCGTCCATTCAAGACCCGGGAAGGTCATCTTGAAGACCGAATTCTCATCAAAGTTCTCACCGTCGGGGCTGAGCTTCAGCCCAAGCCCTATATCGACATAGGTAACGCCCGAAAGCTCCACCGGGTCGCCGTTTGCATCTACATAGCTGCCTGCATCGCCCGTTATCTCGCTTGCAGGTGTGCCGTTAAAGAGAAGCTCGCCCGATTCGCCGACAGTATAGGGCGTTTCGCCGTTAGTGCCGCCTAAGATATACTTATCAAGGTGCATTGAATTGAGATTATCGAGCATACCCCTTTTAGTCTCTTCAAGTGCCGCACTGAATATCTTCCTTGACCTCTCGTCGGTATTGGTGCCGTTCATCGCCTTCTCAGCGAGCGAGGACACATTCTGCACCTGGTCGTTTATCGACATCAGTGCATTCTCAGCCGCACTCATCTGCTCCTTTGCGCTCTCTACATTTGCGCTGTACTGGGCGTTGCGGTAGATAGCCGTCCTGTTGCGAAGAGCCTTCTTGCCGAGCGAAACGTTCTGCGACAGACGCTCAAAGCCCCTGCCCGTTTCGAGCTTTTCAAACTGCCCTGCATACTTGCCGAGAGTATTGTTGATGTTATACATATAATTGTTTGTTATCTGTCTTTGAGTTATCCTCATAATAGATCACCCCGATCACACTGCCATCTGATTGATTATAACATCAAGCAGATCGTCCATGACTGTCATCATTCTCGAAGCCGCCTGGAATGCTCTGTTGTACATGAGCATATTGGCAGTCTCCTCCGTTTCCGAAACGCCTGTGACCGAGTCACGCATCTCGGATATATTATTGCCGACCGTTACAGCGGCATCATAATTCTCATTCACATAGCTCAGATCACTTCCGAGCGTAACAACATAGTCGGACACGAAATTCTCAAACGTACCCGTAAACCCGGCAAACTCATAATTGCTGCTCGTCAGCTTTGCGGTAAGGTTCAAAAGCCCTGTATTGTCGATATTCTTGCCGTTATTGTTGAGCAGATAGGTCGCACTCTTGTCAAGCTCGTCCGTTATCCAGATATTTGTGGAATCGACGTGCATATCAGGATATACCTCGCCGTCGTCCATCTCGCACCCTACGAGCTTCTTATAGGAAAGCACATTTCCTGCGGCGTCCACCTCATCGGGGATAGTATTATTGCACACCGCTGCAAACCTTACAGCGAAGGAATCCACCTTATCCTTATAGTAAAGCACGCCACGGTCAGAGCTTTCGGTATTGTTCTGCATATCCGTGCCCCTGCCGTTTAACAGCTTTACCTGCGAGCTTAAAATGCCCTTGCCGGTATCGGCAGGTGCTGCCGCCGACTTCCACAGAACGTTCACCGTGCCGTCTGTATTCTCTGAATACATAAGCTCGTCATACTCAGTGCCCCTTACAGCCGTCTTTGAGCCGAGGGATACGTTTATAGTGCCGTCACTGTTATAGGACACGCCCACCTCGCCGTAGGTCGCAAGGTCATCAAGCACCTTGTTCCTTGCATCGAGCAGCTCGTTAGGTCCGTACTCCTGGTTATATTCAAGAGAAACGAGCGCCTCTCTTATCCTCTTATTGTAGTCGGCTATCTCCTTTAAGCTGGTATTGACATCAGTAACGTCAGTCGAGAGGTTATCCTTATACTTCTCTGCCACCGCATCAAGAGAATCTATCGTATCACGAATGCTTCTGCAAACATTCTCAAATGCGTCCTTTGTAACTGCCGCATAGGTAGGGTTGCCTGCATCTGTCGAGAAATCCTCAAGCGCATCAAAAAGCTCGGACACGGAATTTCTGAGCCCGTAGCCGTTGCCGTCCATACCCGTATCGAACTCCTGCAAAGCGTCCTCGATATCCGTAAGCATAGCAGAGCGTGTAGCCTCGTCGCCTATCTCAGCGCTCTGGTTGCGGAAAGCCGTATCGAGCAGCTTATCCCTTGTCTGACCTATACCTACGACATTAGTGCCCTGACCCGCATTGGATACCTGATTGTGCAGATACCCTGCCGCAGTGTTGGGGTTCATATAGTTTACAGAAACCTGATCGACACGCTGTCTTGTATAGCCTATGGAATTGATGTTTGCTAAGTTGTTGCCTGTTATATCAAGCGCCTTCTGGCTTGCAAAAAGCGCAGTCTTACTCGCTTCAAATCCTAAAAACGTCGGTCTCATTTATCTCTCTCCTTGAATGGTCGTGCCGTCAGATCTGCTTGTTGAGCAGATTGCTGTTGGCAAGGTGCGAATCAGCAAGCCCCTTTGTGTTATATATAGAAGCTGCCTCCTCTATATCCGAAAGCTGTACGTTCACAAAATCCATTGAACGCTTGTTTAAATACTTTATTGTCTTTATTATAGATGTGAGCCTGTCTTTCTGACTGATGAGCTTTATAGCCTCATCATCATCAAAGTGGCTTATTATCTCGGAAAACGCCATATTATCAAAGCCGAGCCTTTTGCACAGCTCGATCCTCTCCTCTTCATAAGACTGGGCTTTCTTGATACACGCCTGATAATCCTTCATGACTTTCTGTATCCTGTCAAGCTCACAGCTCATAAGGGCATCGAACTTTTCAAACTCCAGCTTCTGTGCTTCGATGTAGAAATCCGTGAATTTCTCCATAAAGCCGTAATACTCTTCAAATGCGCCCAAAGCCTACACCTCCGTAAAAAGGCACAAGGCCTTATGCAAATCTTTCAAGTATCTTACCTGCGATGTCCTCGCCCGACACAAAATAGCTGCCGTCCTTTATGCTCTCTTTGAGGGAATTTATCCTGTCAGCCGAGCTTAGAGAATTTACATTTGCAGCTATGTCAGTCTTTACCCTTGCAGCCGCTACGTCCGATGCGTCAGCCTTGATAGAAACTACATCGCTCTTTGCTATCTCAAAGCCGCCGGCCCTGCCTATCTCAGCCTGAGTGCTTTTCTGTGCAGCCGATGTAGTCTTGAGCGTCTGTGCGCCGTAATTCTGCAATGCGTTGAATCTGATGTTCATAAGATCACTTCCATTTAAAATAAATCGGTTTGTTTACCACTAAGCCCGAATGAGCATACCTCGCCCGGGCATAATGGTGCTATCATTCAAAATACATATCGGTCATAGATCAAATATTTAAACAATATAAAAGACGGCGCCGCCTTTTTTCGTCATTTTGCACAAATTTGAGCAGTCCGTTATTTGTGTCACCAAAACATATCACAAAAGCCCCCTCCGAAAGCACGGAGGGAGCAATATCAATCGCTGTATTCAGATGTAAGACCGTAGAATTCCTCGACTGTCAGACCGCTGTCGTGCAGCCTTTTCGCACGGTCAAGACCCACATATCTTATATGCCAGCTCTCATAGTTATAGCCGGTCTTGTCCTCCTTGCCCTCGGGATAGCGGAGGATAAAGCCGTATTTGAAGCAGTTTTCTTCTATCCACTGAGCCTCGGGCGTGCCGTTGAACGCCATGCCTGCAAAATTAAGGTCCATAGCGTACCCCGACTGATGCTCGCTGTGCCCTGCCCTTGCGGAGTAGTGGTCTGCCGACTCTGTGCTGCCGTCACGCTCGACGTAGCCCCAGTATGTCCAGTTCTGCTCGTCGTATGAGCGGAAGCCCGATGTTATCCACAAAGATATGCCGTCATTCGCAGCGCCCTGCGAAAGCTCGTAAAACGCCTGCTCGGTGTCCTCTGTGAGCCCGCAGCCGTAGTCCGCCGGGAGCGGATAGGTCTTGTTGACTATCATCATGCCGTCAACATAGGTGATGCCATCCTTCTGATAAAGGTAGGGGAATTTAAGCTCATTTACGGCGCTGTATGCCTTCTTGCCGTCCCGGGTAACAAATGCACGCACGCTGAAGGAGTATTTCTTATTGAATCCGACATCGACCGTACACTGAGTATCCTCCGTGACTGCAAGCTCTTCCCATTCTGCGTTTTTGCCTTTTTTAACGCTTACCGAATACCCCTCAGCACCCTCCACGCCGTCCCATGTAAGGGTCGTCGAATCGGACGAGGTGTTTACCATAAAGTGAACATTGCCGGGGGCATTTTTATCGGCTTTTGTCTTTTGTGTCTTTTTCTTTTTTGCTTTCTTTTTTGTTGTCGTGGTCTCAGGCTCAGGCTCGGCAGGGGCGGAAGTCGTCGTCTGCTTTGTGACCTCCGGCTCGTCAGGGGTGCTTTCTGTATGCTTTTGCGATACAGTCTGCTGCTCCTGCAAGGTCGCCGCCGGCTCACCGGTGTTTTCCGAGATACTGTTCCCGCACCCCGACAGCACCGCAAGCGCCAATAGCGCCGGGATAAGTTTTGTTCTTTTCATAGGTGTTCCTGTTCTATTTTCTTACTTTTATCTCTTCTTTAAGGCGTTCTATCACCGTTTCAAGGACCTTCAGGCGTGCAAATCTCTTATCATTGCCCTCTACTATCGTCCACGGTGCATATACCGTCGAGGTCTTCTGTATCATCTCATCGACTGCCGCTTCGTACAAGTCCCACTTCTCACGGTTGCGCCAGTCCTCATCGGTTATCTTCCACTGCTTTTCGGGAGTGTTCTGCCTGTCTGTAAAGCGTCTTAGCTGCTCGTCCTTGTCTATCTGCATCCAGAATTTCATAACGACCATGCCGCTTTGCGACAGCTCACGCTCAAACTCATTTATCTCCCTGTACGCCATAGCGCAGCGCTCAGGCGGTGTAAAGCCCTCGAGCTTTTCGACCATCACTCTGCCGTACCATGTGCGGTCAAATATCGTGATATGCCCGTCCTTTGGGACCTTCTTCCAGAAGCGCCACAGGTAGTGATGAGCCTTTTCAGTCGCATCGGGGGCGGCAGTCGGTACAGCCTCATAGCCCCTCGGGTCAAGAGCTGCGCCCACACGCTTGATAGCGCCGCCCTTGCCTGCTGCGTCCCAGCCCTCGAATGCGAGTATCACAGGTATCTTCATCTTATACAGCTTGCCGTGCAGCTTTGAAAGCTCCTTTTGCAGCTCATCGAGCCTTTGCTTGTAGGTGTCGGGGTCTGCGATACGGCTTTTAAGCTCTACATCTTTGAGCAGCGGCGTGGGCTTTAAGTCAAAGAGCAGCTTTACGTCCTTTGGCTCAGGGTAAGTCACAGCCGCACCGAGCGCTGCCGAGATCCTGCCTACAAGTATCTCAAAGAGCGTGTAGCGTGCAAACTGCTTATCCTGCGTATCTATAACATACCACGGCGAGTTCTCGGTGCTTGTGGCAGCGATCATCTCATCATACGCCTTTGCGTACTTGTCATAGTGCTTGTTCTGATAGATGTCCCTGTCGGTCACACGCCATTTTGTAGAGCCTGACCTTTCGAGCTTGTCAAAGCGCTTTTTCTGCTCGTCCTTAGGTATATCAAGGAACATCTTTATTATAAGATACCCGTCATCGGTAAGCTGCCTCTCAAAGGTCTTTACCGACTCTGTGCGTTCTCTGTACTGCTCGTCTGATATGCCGTCCTCTATCCTTGCAGCAGCAAGCTCCCTGTACCAGCTCCTGTCCATAACAGACAGCTTGCCGTATTCGGGTATGCCCTCAAAGTATCTTTTCATCATCGGGTAGCGCTTTTCCTCGTCGGTCGCCGAAACGGTAGATGTGACCTTGAAGAACCTCGGGTCGAGCAGCTTTATCGTATGAGCGATGAGCGTACCCTTGCCGGAAGCCCCCCAGCCCTCGAAAACGACTATCACCGGCAGCTTTTTCTCCTTCATTTTAAGCTGAAGGTCGCAAAGCGACAGCGACAAAGCCTTTGCCTTCTCCTTGTAGTCGATACCCCCGGTAGGTGTGAGTGCGTTTTTAAGCATAGATATTCCCCCTTTTTTAGTTAATAGTTATCAGTTGACAGCTAATAGTTATTATATCGTCCATTCGGTCAGCGCCGCCGGGCGGCGTACACCTTATCTGTTAACTTGTATTGTTACTATTATACAATATTTTTTGTGAATTTGCAATGCTTGACTTAATAAAAAAATTGTGCTATAATATTTAGGATAGCTTTTATATCACTTTTATTTGAGAAAGGAAGGATCAATCATGACCATCAATAAAGCAGCAGAAGGACAGAAGCTCACTATAACTCTTGAGGGCAGGCTCGATACTACTACCTCCCCCGATCTTGAAAAGGAATTACAGTCATCCCTTTCAGATGTTACAGAGCTCGTTATCAACATAAGCGGTCTGGAGTACATCTCATCGGCAGGTCTGCGTGTCCTGCTCTCCGCTCAGAAGATAATGAACAAGCAGGGCGAGATGTCCGTAACAGGCGTTACAGAGGATATCATGGAGATATTTGAGGTAACAGGTTTCTCGGATATTCTTAACATCGTCTGATATGATGATATGACCTTACGACCGGCAGGCAGCTGCCGGTCTTTTTTTGCCCGAACAGCAATATATTATCCCGGTAATGCGTTAAAGTGGTAAGCTGTTAAAGCCTACAAATACCCTATTTTATGCGGTTTTGAGTTAGTCATAGCTTACTAAAAAGGAATGTTTGCACAAAAATATTGTCATTTATTTGTCAATCTGATGAAAATTATCCCAAAAGAGAAAATGTCGTGAAAAATGCTTGAAATTATAAAAAGAATGTTATATAATAGTTTTATATGATATGTCCGCAAACCGCTTGTTTATGGGCATAAAAGTATACCAATTTAGTGCATTTTATTTATTGAGGAGGAATATTATGTCAGAAAAAAACTCGGTACCATTCAACGGCACACCCGAGCAGGAAAAACAGCTGATGGAAGTCATCGCTAAGCACCGTACCCAGCCGGGCGGTCTTATGCCTACTCTCCAGGAAGCACAGGGTATCTACGGATACCTCCCTGTCGAGGTACAGTCAAAGATAGCAGACGGCCTCGGCGTATCGCTCTCCGAAGTATTCGGTGTAGCGACGTTCTATTCACAGTTTTCGCTTACTCCCAAGGGTAAGCACAAGATCAGTGTATGCCTCGGTACAGCTTGCTACGTCAAGGGCTCGGACAAGATCCTTGAAGCAGTTGAAACAAAGCTGGGCATCAAGAGCGGCGAATGCACAGAGGACGGTATGTTCTCTATCGACTCTTGCCGCTGCGTAGGTGCTTGCGGCCTTGCACCTGTTATGCTCGTCGATGAGGACGTTTACGGCAAGCTGACAGCTAAGGAAGTCGGCAAGATCCTCGACAGCTACAATTGATTAGAGGAGGTATGACTGGATTATGACTATTGAACAGCTTAATAAGATCAAGGGATCCCGTGAGGATATAGTTAAGGTAAGAACTATCGTTGCCGAGGAGGGCGAAAAGCTCGCCAAGGAGACTGCTTACCGCAAGCAGATCCTTGTCTGCGGCGGTACAGGCTGTACTTCCTCGGGCAGCATGAAGATACTCGACGCTCTCAATGAAGAGCTGAAGGCTCAGGGCATCGAGGATGAGATACTCGTTGTAAGGACAGGCTGCTTCGGTCTGTGCTCACTCGGACCTATCGTTATAGTTTACCCGGAGGGCGCTTTCTATGCACAGGCTACTCCCGAGGGTATCAAGAGAATAGTTGATGAACACCTTGTAAAGGGTGAGATCTGCAAGGATCTTCTCTACAAGGAGACTGTCAAGGAGGACGGCTCTATCATCTCTCTGTATGAAACAAACTTCTACAAGAAGCAGAAGAGAATAGCTCTTCGCAACTGCGGCGTTATCGACCCTGAGAATATCGAGGAATACATAGCAACAGAGGGCTATCAGGCTCTTTATAAGGTGCTTGATTCCATGACACCCGATGAGGTGGCTCAGGAGGTGCTCGATTCAGGTCTCCGCGGAAGAGGCGGTGCCGGCTTCCCGACAGGCAGAAAGTGGATGTTCACAAAGGACGCTCCCGGCGATGTAAAGTATGTAGCTTGTAACGCTGACGAGGGCGACCCGGGCGCATTCATGGACAGATCTATCCTTGAGGGCGACCCGCACGCTATCATCGAGGCTATGGCTATCGCCGCTTACACAGTAGGCGCTAACCAGGGCTTTGTATATGTAAGAGCTGAGTATCCTGTCGCTGTACACAGATTGCAGATAGCGATAGATCAGGCAAGAGAATGCGGTCTGCTCGGCAAGAACATCTTCGGCAAGGGCTTTGATTTCGATATCGAGATCAGACTTGGCGCAGGTGCGTTCGTATGCGGTGAGGAAACTGCGCTCCTTACATCTATCGAGGGCAACAGAGGTGAACCAAGACCCCGTCCGCCTTTCCCGGCTGTTAAGGGACTTTTCGGCAAGCCTACACTTCTCAACAACGTTGAGACATATGCAAACATCGCTCAGATAATCAGACACGGCGCTTCATGGTACAACTCCATGGGTACCGAGACTTCAAAGGGTACTAAGGTATTCGCTCTCGGCGGCAAGATCACAAACGTAGGTCTGGTAGAGATACCTATGGGTACTACTCTGCGTGAGATCATCGAGGAGATCGGCGGCGGTATCCCCAACGGCAAGAAGTTCAAGGCTGCACAGACAGGCGGACCTTCCGGCGGCTGTATCCCTGCTGAGCATATAGATACTCCTATCGACTATGAGTCACTTTCAAAGCTCGGCTCTATGATGGGCTCGGGCGGTCTTATCGTTATGGACGAGGACAACTGCATGGTAGACGTTTCCAAGTTCTATCTTGAATTTACAGTTGACGAGTCGTGCGGTAAGTGTACTCCCTGCCGTATAGGCACAAGAAAGCTCCACCAGCTTCTTGACAAGATAACAAAGGGCAAGGCTACTATGGAAGACCTTGACACTATCGACGAGCTTGCTAACCACATGAAGAGCTCCTCACTGTGCGCTCTCGGTCAGTCTGCTCCCAACCCTGTTCTTTCGACACTCCACTATTTCAAGGACGAGTATATAGCACATATCGAAGGCAAGTGCTGTCCTTCCGGTGTATGTAAGGAGCTTCTCCAGTACAGCATCATCGAGGACAAGTGCAAGGGCTGCACGCTCTGCGCAAGGAATTGTCCTGCAAACGCTATCACAGGTACTGTTAAGCAGCCTCATGTGATAGATCAGGATAAGTGCATCAAGTGCGGCGTATGTATGAGCAACTGCAAGTTCGGTGCTATCGTCAAGAAGTAAGCCTAAGGAGGGTATAGAAATTTATGGAAAATCAGATGATTCATGTAAAAATAAACGGTATTCCCGTTGAGGTACCGGCAGGCTCTACTATACTTGACGCTGCTAAGGCTGCAAATGTAGAGATACCTACCCTTTGCTACCTCAAGGATATAAACTGCATAGGTGCGTGCCGTGTCTGCGTAGTTGAAGCAACAGGCGCAAGAGGTCTTGTGGCTGCTTGTACTCACCCTGTATCTGAGGGTATGGAGGTACAGACAAACACACCTAAGGTAAGAAAGTCAAGAAAGACAACTATCGAGCTTCTGCTTTCAAACCACAAGAAAAAATGTCTTTCCTGCGAAAGAGCAGAGAACTGTGAGCTTCAGAAGCTCGCAACAGCATACGGTGCTGATGAGGACAAGTTCGAGCCTGAGGTAATGGATAAGCCTATCGACGATTCGTCAGCATACCTTGTAAGAGATAACAACAAGTGCATAAACTGCGGCAGATGTATCGCTGCTTGTAAGAAGGTACAGGGCATCTCCGTTATCGGCAATATCAGAAGAGGTTTCAATGCTCACGTTGGCTGTGCATTTGACGCTCCTCTCGGCGATAGCCCGTGTGTAGGGTGCGGTCAGTGTGCAGTAGTATGTCCTACCGGCGCACTCACAGTAAAGAGCAGCGAAAAGGCTGTATGGGACGCTATCGCTGACGAAACAAAGAAGGTCGTATTCTTCACAGCACCTTCCGTAAGAGCGCAGCTCGGTGAGGCATTCGGTATGCCTGTCGGCACTAATGTCGAGGGCAAAATGGTAAACGCTATCAGAAGGCTCGGCGCAGACCAGGTGTTCAATATGGACGTTACTGCCGATCTTACTATCGTTGAGGAAGCAAACGAGCTTATCGAGAGGATACAGGGCGGAAAGACACTGCCTATGTTCACATCATGCTGCCCCGGCTGGGTAAAGTTCTGTGAGCATTACTATCCCGATTTCCTGCCGCATCTTTCAAGCTGCAAGTCACCGCAGCAGATGTTCGGCGCAGTTATCAAGAGCTACTATGCTCAGAAGGAAAACATAGATCCCAAGGATCTGTTCGTAGTATCTGTTATCCCCTGCTCGGCTAAGAAGTTCGAGGTAACAAGAGAAGAGCAGTTCCGTGACGGCATGGAGGATGTTGACGTAGCACTCACAACAAGAGAGCTCGGCAGAATGATAAAGAACGCAGGCATCGTATTCACAGACCTTGAGGACGAGAAGTTCGACGATCCGTTTGAGATAGCTTCCGGTGCAGGTACTATCTTCGGTGCTACCGGCGGTGTTATGGAGGCAGCTCTCAGAACTGCTGCTGCAAAGCTCGACGGCGAGTGCAAGGAGCTTGTATTCAAGGAAGTAAGAGGCACGCAGGGCATCAAGGAAGCTACCTACTCGGTAGGCGGCATGGAGCTTAATGTAGCTGTTGCGTCCGGTCTTGCAAATGCAAGGAAGATAGTTGATTCTATAATCAGCGGCGAAAAGACATATCACTTCGTTGAGATAATGGCTTGTCCCGGCGGCTGCATAAACGGCGGCGGTCAGCCTGTTGTAAGCGACAGTGTAAGAAACTACGTTGATCTTAAAACTCTTCGTGCAAAGGCACTGTATGACGTTGATGATGCGATAGCTCTGAGAATGTCACACGAAAGCCCTGTTATGAAGCTGCTTTATGATGAGTATTTTGAGAACCCCGGTTCACATAAGGCTCACGAGCTGCTGCATACAACATACGTTGCAAGAGGCAAGTAAATAAAACCAAAAGCCCGGCGGTAAAACGCCGGGCTTTATCTTGCTGTGTAGTGTTTCCTATACTTTCTGACATAAAAAGCCCGGCAGACCGCCGGGCTTTGATATTTATTTTATTTTAAGCTTCTTGTACTTAGAGTAGCTGCTGTAATAGGTCTTGCCCTTTACAGTCTTGTATGTGCGAACCTTTACATAGTATGTCTTGTTCTTCTTTAATTTGCTGATAGTCTTTGAAGTCTTTGCAGCGCCCTTTACCTTGACAGTCTTGGTCTTTGACTTTGCAAACTTCTTAGATGTCGAGTATGTTACCTCGTACCCGGTAACGCCGGACACCTTCTTGTAAGTCACCTTGAGCTTTTTGGTCTTGGGGCTTGTCAGCTTCGATACCTTTGAGGTCTTGGGATTTATCTTGAAGGTCTTTGTTATCTTGCCTGTGTACTCTCTCTTGCCGATTATATTTATAGTAGCTGTGCCGACTGCCTTGTTGTTTTTGTATGTGAGATAGTAGTCTGTGCCGTTTTTGAGAGTCTTGCCGCCGAGCTTTACAACAGGCTCGGGTCTTACATTAGAGCCGGTGTAGGTCTGAGCTTTAAGCCCTGTCACCTTAGCCTTAGCGATGCTTGTGCCGTCGATGAGCTGGTAGTCATAATCATTTTCCTTAACAAACTTATGAGCCACGGAGTTTTTATAGCATTTTACAACTAAGCTGTCACACATTGCATGAGCAGTTGAAGAAGTCGATTGAAAAGCCCATTCATCAATTGAAACAACACTTTTGGGTATAGTAATTGACTGCAAGTTTTCACATTCATGAAAAGCAAAGCCGCCAATAGTAAGGACACCCTCGGGAATTACCAATGATTTAAGAGATGTACAGCCATTGAATTGACCACCAATAGAATCTAAATTATTAGATAGTTTTACGCTTTTCAGACTTATACAACCCTGAAATGCACGTTGTATTTCTTTAACCGAGTTAGTCATCGTGACCTTTTCAAGGCTGATACAATCATCAAATGCAAAATCCTCTATTACTTCAACTGTACTTGGGATATTTACAGTTTTAATACGAGTACAATTTGAAAATGAATACCAACCTATTTTCTTTACCGTTTTTCCATTAATAGTAGACGGAATGTCAACAGTAGCTGCATTGCCGTTGTACTTGTCTATGACAACTGAGCCGTCATCTTCAACGTAATACTCATAATCGCCATAAGTTTCTGCCGCCTGTGCTACAATAGCATTATCATCACCAAACACGCCCTCGGGGAGCAGTGCGCCGCCGCCAAGCACAAGACTAAGAGCCAGTGCAGCCGAAATTGTTTTCTTCAACATAAAAAATACTTCCTTTCTTGAAACAAAATGTTACAAAAATATTATAGCATACTGTGCCACAATTTGCAATGTTAATGTATTACAATAAAAATACCAAAAAGTTATTTAAAATTGACAAAAATTGTTGCATTCGGCACTGCTCTCGAAAGGGTTCGGGGGTGGGGCTGCCCCCTTAGCGGTATCGCCTTGAATATTTTACTATTGCATTTATCAGAAATATGTGTTATAATGAATTTATCAAATATTTTAAGGGAAGTGGTCAAATGTTAAAAAAATTCATTACATCAGCTCTCGCAGCAGGGCTTGTCCTCACAGGTGCGGCTGCATTGCCCGAGGGTACGGTGTCGTTTGATAACGCTATCATCGCACAGGCTTCAAAGGTATCCGGCAGCGGCTTTACTATGAACATCGACAGCGCTAAGTGGGAGAATGTTGCAAGCTCGATAGGCGCGGATTTTGCTTATAGATATATAGGCGATTCCTCTGATGCCAACTACGCAACTGCAAGCTTCAATGTTATCTCAACATCTTCATCAGGTCTCAACAAGAATAACTTCTCCGACTTCATGGATACGCTCAAACAGACCTATATGAATCAGGGCAATACTGTAACATCATGCTCGGCAAATTCCTCGCTCAACGGTTACAGCGCAGGCAAGATAAGCATGGATATGAAATCATCAAATGGTATGAGCCTGAAAGCCGTGATGTATACAGTGCCCGATTATAAGAATGGTAAGGTATATGCTATAACCTACGGTTCCCAAAGCTCAGTATTCAGCAAAATGAGCAGCGAGTTCAATAATGTCATCGGTACATTCTCACTAAACTCCGACCCTCACAGCTCAAAAGCCTCAGTCACCAAAAAGAAGAGCATCAAAAAAGCCAAGCTGACTGTCAGCGACAGAACATACACAGGCAAGGCTTTAAGACCCAAGGTAACTGTAAAGCTCGGCAGCACTGTACTCACAAAAAGCACCAGCTACACAGTAACATTCAAAAACAATAAGAATATAGGCAAGGCAACAGTTATCGTAAAGGGCAAGGGAGCGTATACAGGCACTGTAAAGAAGACCTTCAAGATAACTCCTGTAAAGTCTAAGGTAACTAAGGTCGCAAGCACCAAGGCAAAGACTGCCAAGGTGACATTTAAGAAAGTTTCAAACGCTACCGGCTACGAGGTAAAGTATTCAACAAAGAAGAACTTCACAAAGGCGACCAGCAAGACCGTAACAGTCAAGGGGGCAAAGAAATCAAGCACCACCCTCAACAAACTCACAAGCGGCAAGACCTACTATGTAAAGGTACGCACCTATAAAACAGTAAAGGGCAAGAAGTATTACAGCAAGTTCTCGGCTGTTAAGAGTATAAAGGTGAAATGATATAATATTACCATAAGGCGCTGCTCCTGCAAAGGAGCGGCGTTTTTTATTTTTGTTAATTTACAGTCTGTTCATAAAAAGTTCTATATATATATATATATGCTACAATTGTTAAAGATTAGAACAAAAATCTAATACTATTATCAAAATGGAGGAAAAATAATGAAAAGACAGATCATTTCATCGGCACTGGCACTCAGCCTTGTGCTTGGCGGTGCGGCTGCACTGCCGGAGGGCGTTTTCAGCGAAAGCCTCATAAGTGTCAAGGCGGACGACGCAGTTAAAAAGATAGCACTTGGCAATACTATAACCGATATTATACCAGACGGATCCGCTAACAGTTACCAGTTTACCACAACTCAGGACGGTTATGTGCAGATCGAGTTTATAAAGGGTGATATTGAAGGCTATGAAAAAGGATGGAGTGTTGATGTCTATGATTCAAAAGACACCAAACTGATGGGAACGTGGATAGTTGGTGATACCCCGAAAGACCTGGCAGCACTCGGTCTGCCAAAGGGAACTTACAAGGTAGAAGTAGGTCGTTGCTATGCGTGGGATAGAATGGGTTCTCAGTATAAGATGACTGTTAATTTCAAGGCAAGCAGCAAGTGGGAAAAGGAAGCCAATGAAGATATAACCCAGGCAACGACCGCTGCGCTTGACAGTACATACGGCGGCGCTCTGTCATACGGCAGTAAATCAGAGCAGGATTTCTTCAAATACTCTATACCTTCAAGCGGCTATTACAGACTGTTCTTCGGCAAGGATTTTGACAGCGCAGAGCGTGGCTGGGAGGTAACTTTCTATGACAGCTACGGTCAGTCGTTAGAATCTACAAATATCTATGCAGGCACTACAAAGACCGAGACCTATGACATCAAGCTCAACAAGGGCACGGCTTACATCAGGGTAACCTCACTTGGTTATGAGGATTTCCCCCGTGCGACTTACAAGCTCAGACTTATAAAGACTATACCGCTCTCCGGCGGCAAGCTCAAACTTAACAAGACAAGTGCTGCTTACACAGGCAAGACTATCAAGCCCACTACCACAGTAAAGGTCGGCGGCACTACTCTTAAAAAGGGTACTGACTACAGAGTGACTTTCACAAACTGCAAGAATATCGGCAAGGCTACAGTAACTGTCACAGGTATCGGCAAGTACAGGGGCACACTGACAAAGACCTTCAAGATCGTTCCCAAGAAAACTACAATAAAGAAGGTAACAAGCCCCAAGACAAAGCAGCTCAAGGTCACCTACAAGAAAAATGCAAACGCAACAGGCTATCAGATAACATATTCGACTTCCAAGAAGTTTACCAAGAAAACTACTAAGAACACAACAGTCAAGAGTGCGACAACTCTTAACAAGACTATCAAAAAGCTTAAAAAGGGCAAGACCTACTATGTAAAGGTAAGGGCTTACAAAACAGTCGGCAGCACAAAGTATTACGGTGCTTACTCGGCTGTTAAGAAAGTAAAGGTAAAATAATACATTACACACCCGGCATCAACGCCGGGTGTTTTGTTTTACTTTCACAATGCAGAGCTTTGTATTATAGCTATTTTGTGCATTGTAAAAATATTAAATACGTGATATAATATATGTGAATATTTTTGAAGGAGGTATTCTTATATGCAAGTAAAAAGATTTGCCGCTGCTTTCTGCTCGGCAGCAATGCTGGCAGGGGCAGCAATGGTCATTCCGGCAGCAGCCGCCGGCAGCACGACGCTCAATAGCTTTGAGGCTACCGACATCACCTGTAAGCTGCTCGGCAGAAGCTACTACACCGGTGAAGCACTCTGGTTCGGTCTTACAGACTCGGGCGTGGAGTTTGACTTCACAGGCAAGAAGTGCGAGATCGACATGAGCGGCACTAACAGCGCATTCGGCAAATTGAACGGCGCAAGGATCAAGGTCTACGGTGACGGCAAGGTGATGTTCGATGAGTGCCTTACCGAAAGCAAGACAAAGCTCCAGACTATCACGCTTGATTTTGACAAGTCAGGCAAGCACACAGTCAAGGTATTAAAGGTGTCTGAATGCCCGCAGAATAACGTCACTATCGAGGAGATAAGAGTTGACTCGGACAAGATAACACCCTCTGAGAACGGTTCACATACTATCGAATTCATAGGCGACTCTATCACCTGCGGCTACGGTGTTGACGGCAACCTCAAAACTTCATTTGTGACATCTACCGAGGACGGCACCAAGACCTACGCTTACAAGACAGGTGAGTATTTTAACGCCGATATAAGCTGCGTTTCGTACAGCGGCTGCGGCGCTGTTTCGGGCTATACAAACGGCGACAATCCCAACACTCAAAACCTTATGAAGGATTTCTATGAGCTTACAGGCCATTCATGGGACTGGTACAAGCCACTCAATACAACTATTGATAATTATAAGTGGTCGTTTGATGAAATACCTGAGCTAATAGTTATCAACCTCGGCACTAACGATTACAGCTATACCAAGAACAATTCGGATAAGAAAAAGCAATTCAGAACTGCCTATAAAGAGCTTATCGAAATGGTAAGAAAGAACAATCCGGGCAGCGAGATCCTCTGCGTGCTCGGTCTTATGGGCAATGATCTTTACGGCGATATAGAGACAGTCGTTGCAGAGTATAAGAAGGACACCTCTGACAAAAAGATAAACTGCTGCGAGATAGATGCTATTGATGCAGATGCAGACGGATACGGCACAGACTATCACCCGAAGGAAGCATCTCACGAAAGAGCATCAAAGACCCTCATCAATGAGATAAAAGAACTCTACGGCTGGACAGACCACGATCCTGCTATGCCTCAGAAGGTCAATATAGGCACAGCGAATATAACCGTCCCTGACGTTACCTACACCGGCAAGGCACAGACTCCTGCTGTAACTGTCAAGGTCGGCACAAAGACACTCAAAAAGGACACTGACTATACAATCGCATATGCTGACAATACTAAGATCGGCAAGGCTACCGTAACTGTGACCGGCAAGGGCGATTATAAGGGCAGCACAACTGCGACTTTCAATATCAACGCTATAAGCATCAAAGACGCCAAGGTAACAGGTCTCGGCGCTAAGATATACACAGGCAAGGCTATCACTCCTGCTGTTACTGTAAAGCTCGGCGGCAAGACCTTGAAGAAAGACACAGACTATACCGTTACATACAAAAACAATATAAAAGCAGGTACAGCCTCTGTAACAATAAAGGGTGCAGGCATATACTCCGGCACAGTTTCAAAGACCTTTACTATCAAGGCTAAAAGCGTTGCCAAGGCAAAGGTCACAGGACTTACATCCAAGGTCTATACAGGCAAAGCTATAAAGCCTGCTGTAACTGTGAAGGTAAACGGCAATACTCTTAAAAAAGGCACCGACTATACAGTAAGCTACAAGAACAACAAGAAGATAGGCAAGGCATCAGTTGTTATCAAGGGCAAGGGCAACTATACCGGCACTGTTACAAAGAAATTCACTATCAAGCCCAAGGCTTCAAGAGTTCTCAGCGCTCAGAGCACAAAGACTAAAAATATGACAGTCAAGCTCAGAAAGACTGCCAATGTCACAGGCTACCAGATAACCTACTCGACTTCCAGGAAGTTCACCAAGAAAACTACAACAAATGTCAGCACAAAGAAACTCACAAAAACTATCTCAAAGCTCAAAAAGGGCAAGACCTACTATGTAAAGGTACGCACATACAAGACAGTCGGCAAGACTAAGTATTACAGCTCTTACAGCAAATACAGAAGAGTTACTGTGAAATAATACCGCAAACACCGCTCATAAAAATGGGCGGTGTTATTATTTTACAGCCATAATTTGGGTGTCTTGTTAATATGTTGCAATTTATAAGGGGCTGACGCATATAATGTCAATAAACTGCCGAAGATTGTGCAAGTTTTGTGATATTGCTTGCAAAAATTGCTTTAATGTGGTAAAATGATTTTGTATTTATTTTTGTGGAAATGTGTATATTTACATTAAGGAGGAGAGAATTTTGCTTGAACTAAAGGGCATAAAAAAAGACTACCCTGCCGGTGACAGCACCGTCCATGCGCTCAAAGGTATAGACCTGAGATTCAGAAGCTCTGAATTTGTGTCTATCTTAGGTCCTTCGGGCTGCGGCAAGACCACTATGCTCAATATCATAGGCGGTCTTGATAAGTACTCGGAGGGTGATCTTGTCATCAACGGCAGATCCACCAAGGATTTCAAGGCAAGGGACTGGGACTCTTACAGAAACCATTCCATAGGCTTTGTGTTCCAGAGCTACAACCTTATACCTCACCAGACGGTACTGAGAAACGTAGAGCTTGCACTGACGCTCAGCGGCGTTTCAAAGGCAGAAAGACGTGAAAGGGCTAAGAAGGCACTTGAAGATGTAGGGCTCGGCTCGCAGCTGAGCAAGCGCCCGAGCGAGATGTCGGGCGGTCAGATGCAGCGTGTGGCTATCGCAAGAGCGCTCGTAAACAACCCCGATATTATCCTTGCAGACGAGCCGACCGGTGCGCTCGATACAGAAACGAGCGTGCAGGTAATGGAGATACTCAAAGAGATCTCAAAAGACAGGCTCATCGTTATGGTAACTCATAACCCCGAGCTTGCTCAGAAGTATTCTTCAAGGATAATCAAAATGCTCGACGGCGAGATAAAGGACGACTCAAAGCCGCTCACCGACGAGGAGATAGCCGAGGAAACAAAGAGAGATGAGCAAAAGCGTGAGGCTTCCAAAAAAGCCAAAATGCCTTCAATGTCATTTGCGACCAGCTTTTCACTTTCGCTCAAAAACCTCTTTACCAAAAAGGGCAGGACGATACTCACATCATTTGCCGGCAGTATCGGTATAATCGGTATCGCACTCGTGCTTTCTATATCCGAGGGCTTCCAGAGATATATAGATGAAGTCCAGGAACAGACGCTAAGCTCCTATCCTCTGACGATAAGAGAGTCGGAAATGGATCTTTCCGAGATAATGGAAACATTCATGGGCATAGATAACAAAGAGATAAACCATGATATGAACGCCGTATACAAAAAGTCGGCGATATACGAGATAGTAGATGCGTTCAATCACCTTGAAGCGACCGAGAACGATCTGAGGAGCTTTAAGAAATTCGTTGAGGATGAACGTGTCAAGGACGGCAGCAAGCTGAATAAGTCGTTAAGCGGCGTCCAGTACAGCTACGGGCTCGATATGCTCGTGTATACAAAAAATATAGACGGCACGATAATACATTCAGATACGTCCGAGCTTATGAGGGGCATAATCTCCGAGAATATGGGCATTGATATGGACGCTATGATGAATGCCCAGTCCAATATGGGCGGCGGCTCGTCTATGAATATGATGAACATGATGGGCGGCAGCGGAACAAAGCTGTGGAAGGAAATGCTACCCGAGGACGACGGCACGGGCATCAATGAGGTGCTTAAAAAGCAGTACGAGGTAGTATACGGCGACTGGCCGAAGGCATATAACGAGATAGTCCTCGTACTCGATGAGAACAACGAGCTTGATGACCTGACTTTATACGCATTGGGTCTTGAAACAAAGGAAGAAGTAGACAATATCATGAAAGCGTCTATGAACGGCAAGGAGCTTGATATGTCCACTATGGACAAGAGCTGGAGCTACAAGGACGTGTGCGATATGCAATTCAAGGTAGTGCTCAATTCCTCGTGCTATAAGTATGACGAGGAAACAGGCACATACACCGATCTGCGTGATACTGATGCAGGCGTTCAGTACCTCTATGATAACGGTCTTGATCTGAAGATCTCAGGTATCATAAAGCCTGACCCGGACGCTACTGCTACCATGCTGCAAAACAGCGCTGCGGCTTACACCGCCGATCTTACAAATTATGTAATAGATGAAATGAAAAAGAGCGACGCTATCAAGGCTCAGCTCGATGACCCGGCAAAGGACGTTGTCAGCGGTCTGCCGTTCAAGGACGCAGACAAGGAGCTGACCGACGCTGACAAGCTCGAGGAGTTCAAGAACACTATTGCCAAGCTCGACGAAAAGGGCAAGGCTGAAATGTACTCAAAGGCTATGGCTACGCCCGATGATGAAACGTTCAAAGCAATGCTCGAAGAGGCTATGAAGGGCATGACCCCCGAGGTCATGAAAAAGCAGCTCACAGGCGTGCTTACCACCCAGATGGGCATGGGCGAGGAAGAGATAGAGGGCTACCTTTCCAAAATGAGCGACGATGAGCTGAGCGAAACGTTCACCAAGATGATGACCGAGCAGGTCAAGGCTCAGTATTCGCAGAAGATAAGCGAGCAGCTCTCAAAGATGACACAGCAGCAGCTTGCAGCAGCCCTTGATGAAATGGTCGGCAAGATAGATGCGAAAATGGGCGCATTCCTCTATGACAATGTGCTGGAATTCTCCGACACGACATATGATGATAACCTTTTAAAGCTCGGCTATGTCGATCTTGATAAGCCGTCAACTATAAACCTCTACGCTTCGAGCTTTGAGAACAAGGACGTTATCGAAGATGCGATAAACGACTATAACGACGGCAGAGAAGAAGTCGATCAGATAAAATACACCGACTATATCGGTCTTATGATGTCGAGCATCACGACTATCATAAATGCTATCACCTATGTGCTTATAGCATTTGTTGGCATTTCGCTGGTGGTATCATCTATAATGATAGGCGTCATCACGCTCATATCCGTTCAGGAAAGAACGAAGGAGATCGGTATACTGCGTGCTATCGGTGCATCGAAGCACGACGTTTCCAGTATGTTCAATGCTGAGACCATCATAATCGGATTTACCTCCGGTCTGCTCGGTGTAGTCGTGACATATCTGCTGTGCATACCGATAAATATTATCATACACAAGCTCACAGACCTTAATAATCTGAGTGCTTACCTGCCGATACTGGCAGCGCTGATACTTATAGCGATAAGCGTGTTCCTCACCCTCATCGCCGGCATAATACCGTCAAGAAGTGCAGCAAAGAAAGACCCAGTCGTGGCTCTTAGAACAGAATAATGAAATATCCGCTCTTGGCATTTCAAGGGCGGATATTTTTGAGCAATCAAATTTTCGTAAAACAAATTTTAAGATCCGTCCGCCAAAAGCGGACACAATAACTGTTACCTGTCAACTAAAAATATCCCCCGACAAAGCGCGGTGGCGATAAAGAAGTATTTGACAATTACAGCTTTGTATGTGCCACCGCTAAAAGAATAAATAATAAAGAAGAAAGAATAAAGAATAAACAAGGTGTCCGCTTTGCGGACATATTTCAAAATATATCGCCGCA
>JAFUYP010000039.1 GCA_017470535.1 Ruminococcus sp.
CGGCGAGGCTGGCTGCCACTATGTTGACGAGAACGGCAAGCACCCCGGCGAGAGCGGCTACCAGTACTATGAGAACGAGCAGGCTGCCGTAGAAGAGGAGCCCTGCGTTGACGGCAAGCACCCCGGTGAGGCTGGCTGCCACTATGTTGACGAGAACGGCAAGCACCCGGGCGAGAGCGGCTACCAGTACAACGAGAACGAGCAGGCTGCCGAAGAAGAAGAGCCCTGCGTTGACGGAAAGCACCCCGGCGAGGCTGGCTGCCACTATGTTGACGAGAACGGCAAGCACCCCGGCGAGGCAGGCTGCAACTATGCAGGCTGATAAAATGATACACACAAAAAAGGGAACTGAGTGGTCAGTTCCCTTTTTACTGTCTTAGCTTTATGACGTTACGTTTACATTTCTGCTCGCACAAGCCGCAGCCGGTACAGAGCGAATAGTCTATCTCGGCGTGGTCATCGACAATTTTCACAGCACCGGACGGGCAGACCCGAACGCACTGTTTACAGGCTATACAGCCGTTTTTACAAGCGTCGATCGTCTGTCTGGCAGGGAGCTTTGACATACACAGGTAGTCGAGCTTTGCAGATCTGCGTCTTAGTGTTATAAGTCCGTTCGGGCACATTTTCACGCAGATACCGCACCCTACACAGCGTCTGTCGTCTACCACGGCGACGCCGTTTATCAGTGATATAGCACCGTGAGGGCAGGCGCTCACGCAGTCGCCGTAGCCCATACAGCCGGAGGTACATTTTTTATAGCCGCTATACAGCATCTCTGCCGCAGCACAGCTTTTAACTCCCTCAAAGTCGTATTTGACAGCCGCCGCTTCACAGTTGCCCGAGCAGCGCACCACTGCCGTTTCAGGCTCGGAGATATCAGCGTCAACGCCCATTATCAGGGAGATTTTTTGTACAGCTTCTGCGCCGCCCGTCTTACACATATCACAGGCAGCTCTCCCCTGTGCGACCGCCTCGGCGTACCCCTCGCAGCCCGAAAAGCCGCAGGCACCGCAGTTTATCCCCGGCAGGACTTCATTTATCTTTTCGACCGTTTCGTCCCTTTTGACAAAGAATATCTTAGACGCTGCCGCCAGCAGCACTCCTGCTGCAAGCCCCAGTACACAAAGGAACAAAAGCGGATACAATATATTCATCTACACACCCCACTATTTATTCAGGTAACAGGCAACAGTTATTGTGTCAGGCTTTAGCGCACGGAGTCTGGAGCGGCGGCGCAGCCGCCGTGAGCCGCCCGGAGGGCGGCGTGGCGAGCGCAGCGAGCCTCTCCCCTCCCCTCCGGGGAGGGGTCGGGGGTGGGGTGCGCCGCACGGAAATCAATTTTTGATTTCCTCAGAGGCAAGATGACCAGACGCAAGAGGCAAGACAAAGGAACGCCTTCGGCAAATTGGAGCTTTTGTCCGCTGTGCGAACATATTTTTCTTGCTTCTTGCTTCTATATTCTTGCTTCTCGGAAATCAGTTTTATAAAAATTGATTTCCGTGGGTGCGCCGCCGACACATCAACTGTTACCTGTTTACTATCAACTCGATCAGACTATTCCGCTAAATCCCATAAATGAGAGCGATACTATCGCAGCGGCGATAAGGGTCGCAGGGACGCCCTTGAAGGTCTTTGGAATATCGCTGTCCTCTATCCTTGCACGAACGCCTGCAAACAGCACCAGTGCGAGCATAAAGCCAAGTCCTGTGCCGAGCGAATTGGTAAGGCTCTTAGCAAAGGTATACTTCTTATCGACATTGGTGATAGCTGCTCCGAGCACCGCACAGTTGGTCGTGATAAGCGGCAGATACACGCCGAGCGCTTTATAAAGCGGCGGCATCAGCTTTTTTATCACCATTTCGACAAGCTGGACAAACAGCGCTATCACAAGGATAAATGCGACTGTCTTCAAGTATTCGGCATTGATACGTTCAAGTATCGCATAGACAGGATATGTCACCATAGACGCAAAAAACATAACGAATATCACCGCCGCACCCATTCCGACGGCGCTTTTTATCTGCTTTGAGGTGCCTAAAAACGCACATATCCCCATAAACTGCGACAGCACCACGTTATTTATAAGCACTGCCCCTATCATGATAAGTACAAGCTCTTTCATATGCCACTCACCTCCGTGATGTCGGCGCAGTCGGCACGCTCGGAGTCGGGCTTATTGCAAAGTGATGCCGAGGGGCAGTTAGCACAGCTTATCTCTTTTGGCGGCTTTTTATGCGCTATCTTATTGACCACGGCGATTATTATGCCGAGTGTGAAAAACCCTCCTGCCGGCATTATGAATATGAGCATAGGCGAATCTGCAAGAGCGCCCAGCTTTATGCCGAAAAAGCTGCCGGCTCCCATTATCTCACGGATACTGCCCATCACAAACAGTGCGAGCGTAAAGCCAAGCCCCATTCCAAGACCGTCTAAAAATGACGCTGCGACTGAATTTTTTGATGCGAACACCTCGGCACGCCCGAGGATTATACAGTTGACTGTTATAAGAGAGAGGAATATCCCCAGCGCAGAATAAAGAGAGGGCAGGTAGCCCTTCATAAGAAATTCTATCAGCGTTACAAAGCCTGCTATTATAACTATGAATGACGGCAGTCTGACTGAATCGGGTATCACCCTCTTTAAAAGCGAGATGACGACGTTCGAGCAGACAAGCACAAAGGTCGTTGCAAGCCCCATGGCGATACCGTTCTTTGCCATTGTCGTCACCGCAAGCGTCGGGCACATACCGAGCAGCGTCACAAACACAGGGTTCTCTTTTATAAGCCCCTTTACAAGCTCAGCGCTTGCTTTTTTCTCACTCACTTAAAGATCTCCTCCTTGTTTGCGCTGTATATCTCAAGGGCCTTTACAAGCCCCTTTTTAAGTCCCTTTGAAGAAAATGTAGCGGCGGTGACGTTATCGACCTTTTCGATCATGTCTTCGTTGTCCGCTTTTTTGTACTTATCCAGGTATTCGCTCTCACCTGCACGGGAGCCGAGGCCGGGAGTTTCCTTACATTCTACAAAGCTCACCCCTGTGATGATGCCGTTTTCATCTATCCCCACAACAAAGTCAAGCCCCTTTGTCTCATAGCCGTCCTCGGTCATCTCGATAAGGGCGACCTTACGCTTTTTATCGACTATGACTGCTTTTATCTCCTCGTCCTCGCCGAAGGTCACGGGGGTCTTTTTGTCTTTGCTGTCATCGAGCAGTATCTCATACTCGCCCTGACCTGCTGCGTCCTCGCAGGCAGCGGTGAGCTTATCTGTCATAACGCCTGTTTCGTCCTTATATGTCGCATCATACGCAAGGGCGAGCAGGCTGCTTACTGCCGCACAGATAACGCTAAGAACGAGCGGCGGCAGGACAAACTGTTTAAACATATATCAAGCCTCTTCTTTGATAGTCTTTTTCGCAAGCGGCGTCACACGGATAGTGAGCATATCTATGAGCGGTGTGACTACATTCATAATAAGTATCGAGAACGACACGCCCTCGGGATAGCTGGCGTAGAACCTTATCACGCAGGTGATGATGCCGCAGCCGAACCCGAAAATGAGCTTGCCCAGGGTATTTATAGGGGTCGTCACATAGTCGGTCGCCATAAAGAATGCGCCCAAAAACAGTCCGCCCGAAAGTATCTGGTAAAGCCCGTCATAGCCGGCGATATGCGAAAAGCAGAAAACTGTCGCTATGAACATCAGCGGTGCGGCAGGGTCTATGACCTGTCTTGCTATAAGGTAGAGTGCGCCCAGCAGAAGTGCTGCCTTTGACACCTCGCCGATACAGCCGCCGACATTGCCTAAGAAAAGCGACTGATAGCTCTCGGCTTTTGTCACAAGAGGGGTAGCGCCTGTTTCTATCGACTTAGGGTCAAAAAACGGGATCGCCCAGTTTGTCATAGCCGCCGGGAATGAGAGCATTAAAACGATACGCCCGACTATTGCCGGGTTTGCAAAGTTATGCCCGAGACCGCCGAAAAGCTGCTTGACGACGACTATCGCCACGAACACGCCCAAAAACGCCTGCCAGTATGAGATAGTCACCGGGAGGTTGAACGCAAGGAGCATACCCGTCACGGCGGCGGATAGGTCGCCGACCGAGCTTTCACGCTTCATCACGAGGTTACAAAGGCGTTCAAGCCCCATAGCGCATATCATACAAAAGCCTGTGAGCATGAGCGCTTTGCCGCCGAACACCACGCCTGCGGCAAGCAGTGCCGGGATAAGCGCTATTATAACATCTGTCATTATCTTTGCAGTGGAGACATTGCCCCTTTCGTGGGGAGATGCCGTTACTGTTAAGTTTTCCATATATTTCCCTCCACGTTATTTTTCAAGCACGAATGCCTTTGCAAGCTGGTTCTTTGCCGCAAGGTCACGCCTTGCCGGGCAGACATACGAGCAGGCACCGCAGTTCATACAGAGATTAACTTTGAGCTTTATCAGGCGCCCCTTATTCTTCTTGTCATAAGCCTTTTCAAGCTCTGTCGGGTAAAGCCCCATAGGGCAGGCGCTTATACATCTGCCGCACCTGATACAGTTAGTCTGTTTATTGGCTTCTATGTATTTTTTGTTTCTTATCGGTTCTGTATAGGCAAGCAGGGCGTTCGCCGTCTTGATAAGGGGGTAGCTCATATCGTAGGTACAAATGCCCATCATAGGGCCGCCTATGAGCAGCTTCCAGACGATATCCGTCTTGCAGTCGGCAAATTCAAGTATATTTTCAAGCGGAGTACCTATCACCGCCCTGACATTACATGGTGTCCTTACAGCATTGCCGTCAACGGTCAGTCTGCGCTTTACAAGCGGCATACCTGTCTTTAAATAGCTGTCTATAAAGCCGGCGGTAGAAACATTTAAAACTATAACGCCCTTATGTGCCGGGAACTCGCCCTCCCTGACCACTCTGCCGGTACAGCTATGGCATATTATCTTTTCAGCGCCCTGCGGATACTTAGCTTTGAGCGCCCTGACGGTGATATGCTCCTCCGTCGCTGTGAGCTGACGCATTTTTTCGACAGCGTCCGGTTTATTATTCTCTATCGCTATGATACATTCGGGGATAGAAAGGTACTTCATAACAGCCTTAGCGCCGTCAATAACTCCCTGTGCGTTTTCAAGCATCTCTCTGTGGTCTGAGGTTATATACGGCTCACACTCGGCGCCGTTTAATATCAGTGTATCTATCGGAAACTTCCCCGGATCAACGCCGAGCTTGACATGGGTAGGAAAGCCTGCGCCGCCAAGACCGCAGCAGCCTGATTCCCTTACAGCCTCCAGAAACTGCTCACGGCTGTTTACAACAGGCGGTCTTACGTCCGGGCTTTTAGTCTGGGCAAAGTCGCACTTTATCTCGACCACATCGCAGGACTTACCGTTTGCAAGGAGTATCTCGCCGAGCGCTGTGACCTCACCAGAAACGCTTGAATGGACAGGTGCTGAAAGAGGTGCGTTCGTCCTGCCTATCTTCTGCCCGACATACACCTTATCGCCGACCTTTACAGTCGGAGTACAGGGAGCGCCCATTGTCTGCTCCATCATTATCCTTACTGTTTCCGGAAGCGGAAGGTCTATCGTTTCAGCCCCTGCTGTATTCTTTTTATGTCTGATCTCTATACCGCTGAATATCATATTCTCACGACCCACCTTTTTAGGTAATAGTAATACGGTTAATACTTTATTTCAGTTTTATCATTCCGTCGAGCGAGGAGGAACAGCTCATACTGCCTTTACTGTCTATCGCTATGACTTTTATGCTGTCGTCGTCAAGGTACTTTTGCAGGTTTTCACTGCCTGCAAGGAATATCGCCGTAGACAGAAAATCGCTCTTTATGCCGCTGTCGGCAATGACAGTCACGCTTGCAAGGTCGCTCTCGGAGGGGCAGCCTGTTTCAAGGTCTAAGATATGTATATATCTCTTGCCGTCTGCTTCAAAAAATCTCTCATAGCCGCCCGAGGTGGACACGAAGGCTTCATCAGTTTCAAAGGTCGCATACAGTTTATCAGGCGAGAACGGGTCTTTTATACCTACCGAAAACTGCGAGCCGTCCGGCTTTTTGCCGAAAAGCAGAGTTGATGACCCGAGCGACACCACTGCACATTCATCTTTATTGTCTTCAAGCACTTGCTTTGCCTTATCGAGCGCATAGCCCTTTGCAACTGCGCCGGCGTCGAGCTTTGTGCCGACTGATGAATTGATATGCGTACCGTTATGCTCTATCTTATCAAAGCCTATTTTAGCAAGCTCCTGCTCGATCTCATATTTTTCCGGCACTCTCGGAGCATCGCCCGTTATCCCCCACAGCGAGATAAGTCCGCCGCAGGTAATATCGACATAGCCATACTTTTCATAAAGCTCCTGCGACTGCTCGAAGACCTCAAGTGAACTGCCGCTGAGCTCTGTTCCCAGTCCTGAATTGAATTTACAAAACTCGCTGTCCTCGTCATATCTGTCAAGCTCCTTATCGAGCCGTTCTATAAGGCTTCTCACTGGAGAGAGGTCGCTGTTGCCGTAGAGAGTGATCGTAGCCACCGTATCCATTGTTAAAAACTCCGTGGAGTACGCCTGTTTTTTATTATTCTGATCTTTCCTGCCTGCAAGCATCATTATACCGCCTGTGAGCAGCAGTCCGGCTGCGAAAAAGACAGCTATCAGCAGACCTTTATTTTTCATAAAAATCCTTTCGTAATTCACTTTTGGGCGACACCGCAGGGTCGTGCGGTGTTGCCTTAAAAAATATCCGTCATATTACCCAAATTGCCCTTGAAAAAATGATAAGTATATGCTATAATATACCTATGATACGCTCACACTCTGCGACAAGCTCTCTCAGCTTTGCCGCCTGCGCCGGTGTCTGAGGCTCGACAGTTTTTGCGGCTGACGGTCTTTTTGAGAGGTACTCACTGAGCTTTGTTCTGACATCTGAAAGCGACATCTCAAAGGCTCTGAGCGCTGTTTGCTCATCCATCCGGAAAAGCCCTGACCTTATATGTCTGGGGTTAGACATATACAGTTCTCTTAATGCTATATATGCCGAGAGCTTCAAAAAAGTGTCTATCAGGATATGCTCATTTTCGTCAAGCCCCTGAGAGAGCGTATTTATCAAAGCAACAAGCTGGGTGACATCGTCATCGCTTTCAGGAAGAGGGCTTTGCAGTCCTGTGCCGAATATCTCATTCGGGTCTGCGTCATACGCCCTGCAAAGGGCAAGTGCGTCCCGAAGGTTAAGGATACGTTCACCCGTTTCATACATTGACATGAGAGATTGTTTTACACCTATCAGCTCTCCTGCCTGCTGCTGGCTCATTCCTTTTCTGTTACGGGCATCCTTTAGGCGATTTGCTATCTCATTTACCGAGGGGACATTATTCTTTTCATTATCCATTCATGCCCCTCCTTTTTACACAATGCTCTATTATATTATATAACAAATACAAGGATTTGTAAATAGTTATTTTTGCCATATTTTCAGGTGAGGGGTATGGTCGATTGTACGGGTGGTTGCCCCCTGTTCCCCCGAGGGGGGCGGTCCGCCCGGTCGGCTTTGC
>JAFUYP010000040.1 GCA_017470535.1 Ruminococcus sp.
ACAGCTTTTTGAGATCTGGAATAAGAACGAGGTCTTTGTTGAGGACACTTTATGTGAAGCGGCATCTATGCTTGGAATAGAGCCGAAATATATGGTCTCGGAATACGAGGACTTTAACAGTGCGGCAGACAAAGATAAAAATGTAATTTTGTTGTTTTTCAAAAAGAAAATTACTGCTATCAATAGCGGCGAGAAAAAGCTTACTATGAATGCGGCTTTTAAGCAGGTCTTTGGAGAAGCTCTTGAACCAATGGGGTTTGTTAAGGCAAAAACCAAATATCCCTATTATATACGCTTTGTTGATAACAGCTTTATTCAGATCATCGGTCTGAAGAAGGAAAAGGAAAACATTTTTTACATAATAGCCGGTATCGCTACTATTTATAGACCTGAAATTGATCTTAACTGCAGTCCGAGAATGAATTGCAATTGGCTGCTTGGTGTTTCAGAGATATACCAAAGTTGTCATTCATATGATCATGACAAACAGTACAGAAACAGTATCATGCATTTTGGATTCAGATCATCTGAGAATGAAAATATTATAAATGCATTTAAAAGAGCATTAGGAGAGGTAGAAAAATGGGTCTTGCCGGAGTTTGAAAAGATGCAGACATTATATGATGTGATAGATTATCTGATTACTGTTTATATTCCCGGGCTTGATGTTTTCGGGCCTGACGTTCAGTTTTACAGGCACGTTAACGATCGTGATGGTTTATTATGTTTTGAGCTTGATGACCCTTATGAAATTGCTGATAGAAGAGCAGAGAATTCATTTAAACAGGCATCATATAGGGCAGAACGGAATAAAAACAGTTTTACAGAAGCAGACTACACCAAATTATGTGAGGATATTAAGCAACGTAATAAAGAGAGAAAAGAATATATCGGTAATATTCTTAATAATAAGGATCTGTATGATGAGACAATGGCGGAAATAAGACGGAGAAAAGAGAAAAATATCGAAATTCTCAGGGTATATGGGTTAGAGATCAAATGATCCATAAAATATGATTATTTAAATAGGAGGATAATATATGAAAATAAGAAAACTATTAAGGCAACACCGCACAACTAGCGCCACAGTCAAAAATATGATATAATGCAGAAGTCACCGGTCAGCAGATACTTGATATACTGGTAGTCGGAGTAATGAAATATCCGGGAGAAAGCGGTTCGTTTATTCATGCTTCCGGCATTGAATACACTATCGACGAAGGTATCCCAAGCTCTGTAAAGCTCGACGAAACAGAAATGTTCCTCGGTGTTGACGGAGAGTACAGAGTAAAGAATGTGCTTATAAACGCTGAGCCTCTGGATACATCAAAAACGTATACAGTCCAGGCAGCAATGGTAAAGGAACTGCTAACAGCACAAATACAGCGACCGCCGGCAATCCTGTCACAGGTGCAGGAGTAGCAATGATACTACCGGCTGCATTCATTATCACAGCAGTTGTGACTAAAAAGAAAAAATAAGCAAAACAAAAAACTTGCAAAAAAGGCTTATCCGAACATCAGGGATAAGCCTTTTATCTTATTATGTTGATAGATCTGTTTTTCGTATGGTGTCTCTTAACACCAGTACGAAAGGCGCCGACACGCTCAGCTCGTCTATTCCCATTGCAAGAAACTTTTCCGTAAGTGTAGTATCTGCTGCAAGCTCGCCGCAAATACCTATCCATGCGCCGTGCTTGTGAGCGTTTTGAGCTGACATCTCAATGAGCCGCAGCACTGCCTCGTGATGTGTGTCTACAAATTCTTCGAGCTTTGCGTTCTGCCTGTCGCAGGCAAGAGTGTACTGCGTCAGATCGTTAGTTCCGACTGAGAAAAAATCCACCATTGGTGCGAGCCTGTCACTGATCATCGCTGCCGCAGGCGTTTCTATCATAATGCCAAGCTCTACATCTTCGCTGTACGCTATGCCTTCGGCTTTAAGCTCTTTTTTTGCCTGTTCGCAGGCGGCAAGGCATTTTTCGACCTCGCTGACACTTGTTATCATCGGGAACATGATGCCGAGCTTTCCGTAAACAGACGCTCTGTATAAAGCTCTCAGCTGAGTTATAAATATCTCCGGTCTTTTAAGACATAACCTTATCGCACGCAGACCGAGTGCAGGGTTGTCCTCTTTTTCAAGCCCCAGATGATCCACCTGCTTGTCGGCACCGATGTCGAGCGTGCGGATTATCACCTTTTTGTCTTTCATTCTTTCAAGCACTTTTTTGTATGCTGCAAGCTGCTGCTCCTCGGTGGGGGAGGTATCATTTGCAAGATATAAAAATTCCGACCTGAAAAGCCCTATGCCGCCTGCATCATTTGCAAGAACTGCATCTATCTCGTCTGTGCCGCCTATGTTTGCGTAGACCTTTATCTCCCTGCCGTCTTTGGTGATGTCCGGCTTGCCTTTGAGCTGCCCGAGCAGGGCTTTTCTGTGCTCGTCACGCTTTTGTATTTCAAGGTAGTGATCTGACGTTTGCTCGTCGGGGTCGATGATAAGCTCACCTGTATGACCGTCAACTATAAGCCTGTCGCCTTCCTTCACAGCGTTTAAAAACTCCTCGCCGGCATTTATGACCGCCGGGATATTCAGGCTTCTTGCAAGTATCGCCGTGTGTGAATTTGACGACCCGAACGCCGTCACAAATGCAAGCACCTTGCTTTTGTCAAGCGTCACTGTTTCGCTCGGTGAAAGATCATCGGCGCAGATTATCACTTTTTCATCAGCGTGTAAGCTATTGCTGTCAGCACCGGACAGACACGCTATCAGCCGGTTTGAAATATCCCTGACATCAGCAGACCTTTCCTGCATATATGCATCGTCCATTGACCTGAACATTTTTGAAAATTCATCGCTCGTAACTGATACTGCATATTCTGCGTTCACAAGCTGAGTCTTTATGATGTTTTCAATGCTTTCTGTGTAATCTTCGTCGTCAAGCATCATCATGTGTATCTCAAATATCTGTGCGTGATCTTCGCCGACCTCTTCAAGAGCCTTTTTGTATATTTCAATAAGCTGTGCAGTTGCTTTTTCTTTGGCGGTTTTTACCCTTTGCAGCTCTCTTTCGGGGTCGTCTATGTGAATGCGGTTTACACTTGTCTGCTGCCGCCGCAATACCTTTGCCGCACCGACAGCTACTGCCCCGTAAACACCTTTGCCGCTGAATCTTTGCATACTGCTGCCTCCTTATTTACAGATTTGCCTGCATGAATCCCTCGACTTCTTTGACAGCATTGTCCTCGTCAGGACCTTCGACCGTGACATTTACAGTGTCACCGCATTTTACGCCGAGCCCCATAAGCATTATCAGCTTTGCAGCATCAACGCTTTTACCGTCCTTTTCGATAGTGATGCTTGTACCCTTCCAGCTCTTTGCGAGTTTTGCAAGATTACCTGCCGGTCTTGCGTGGATACCTAATTCATCTTTGATCGTGTAGCTGAATGATTTCATTATATTTCTTCCTTTCATGTTTTGTTATACAGGCTTATGTCCTTAGCTGTTGCCGGTGCTGTCACACCGGTAGAGTTTTCACAGCTTTCTTTTCTAAATTATATCATTTTTCTCCATTGCTGTCAAGAAAGCAAGGTATAAGCCAATATAACGTTTAAGGTATAAGCCAATATAACGTTTAGAATAAAAAAGAAGAAAGAAAACACGATCAATAGCATAGACTTTGCTTTCTGAGCAAACGTTCGCTTTATGCGAAAGCATCAATGATCTAATATCTTCTTTCTTCTTGATCTATTCAATTATTACACAAAGGCGTGAACCTGTGGTCGTGCGGTGTTGCCTTAATTATGCCAGTATCCCGAGACCGCTTATCTTGTCTGAAATAATTCTCACCTTTTCGGTCAGCATATTTATGTCAGCCCTGTCTTTATCCGAAAGAGTCTTTTTCTTTCTTATCTGACCTATCAGCCTGATGTATGCGAAAAGCTCAGCTTTCGCAGTGACAGATGACAGCATTTCCTTGTCGTCTGTTTTGAAATAATACTTAATAAAGCTGTAATAAAAATCCTCTGCCGTTTGAAGCGGTATGCCCATAAACTCTTTTATCGTATCAGGGTCTATTATAGCATATCCTATATAGAAAAGATAAATGCTGCTTATATCAAGTATCGGGTCTCCGACAGACATTCTGTCAACGTCGATGAACATAGGCTCGTTGTTTGAAAGAAAAACATTTCCCGTGTGAAGATCGCCGTGAACAAGTGTGTCTGCTGCCGGCATTTTTTCTATCTTTTCAAGGAGACTGTCTTTAAGCTCTTCATCAGTGTCCCTGAAAGCACGCTTTACCCAGTTTTTGAGCTGGATAGATGCGTCAGGGAACAGCTTGTCATTATCAGTATGAGTCGTATGTATCGCAAGTGCCAGCTCTGCCATAATGCCTGCATAGTAATCTACACGCCCGATGTCTTTTGATATAAGCTCGGATATTGTCTTTGCATCAATAAGCTCAAACATAGCGCCGTAGCCCTTGCCAACTGATACTATCCCGAAAGATATAGCCGTAGGCAGCCCCAGAACAAAGGCGGTCCTTGCAAGACTAATCTCACGTTCTACATCAGCATAGGTGTTTTTCTCATTGTATACCTTTACTATCAGTTCATCGTCATATCGGTATACTTCGCCCTTTGCGCCCTTGCCTATACGCTTGCAGCCGTCCACACTGATCTCACGGTATTCCTTGTATTTGGTCTTAGACGTATCAAAGGTACCAGGCCAGATGTAGTTTATGCGGTCAACATATTCCTTGTAGCAGCCTGTCTTGTTAAGCTCCATTTCGACGTATTCTGCGATAGTCTTGTAGTACCACAGGTGGAATGACGGATCCTTCTGATGCAGCATTCCCCACAGCTTGTCACCCACTTCGCCGTATGCACCTGCAAGTGAGCGCATATTTGACAGCTTGTCTGCAAGCCACAGCATCTTGACACCTATATCAGTACTGCTTTTAAGCATTTCAAGGCTTAGCTCTTTGCGCTTTTGCCATGTAGATGCTCTGTCCTCGCCGGGAAATTGTTCTTCTGTCTCGGAATTTACAAGCATAGCTACTCTCTCGCCGAAGCGCTTTTTTATTTCTTTGAGTGTACCGTCTGTGTCCTCTACGATGTCGTGCAGTACACCGGCTGCAATTATCTCCTGATCGTCAGTCATCGAAGAAAGTATCTGGGCGACCTCAAGGGGGTGAAGTATGTAAGGGGTATTGTTTATTTTCCTTTTCTTACCCTGGTGCATTATTGTAGAGTAGATGATCGCTTCTTCCAGTAGATCCATTTTTATTATTCCTTCCTGAAAACAGCCTGCCCGTGTTTGCGGACAGGCATGAGTTTTTTTGCTGCTTAAAATATATCACTTGATATGCTTTACAAGACTTATAGTAAGCCCGGTAGGGGAGATCATTGTTGCAGACTTTGAACTATTTGAGTCGATAGTCTTGTCGCCACGGTTGTTCTTGAAACCATGCTCAGTGAGTATCCTGTAAGCCTCATCAAAGTCATCAACGTTCATTCTTATAAGTGTCATATCCTGCTGCATACCCTTTATGTCACCGACATCAACACGGAAGCCGTCCTCATTCTTCATATCGACAGCATTCATATCCTTGTCGTCTATGTTTTCCTGGAAATGCTTTCTTTCAAAGCCCAGCTCCTCAAAGACCTTTACCACTTCCTCGCAATGCGATGTTGCAACTATCGGGTTAAAAGATGTTATTTTCATTTTTATTCCTGATCCTTTCTTATATGCTCTGCAACGCTTATAGAGAATCCCGAAGGAGATACCATCATCGTAGCCTTTGATGAACCTGTATCGGTTATTTTTGCGCCCTGAGCGTTTTTAAAGCCCTTTTCTTCAAGTGTTTTTATAGTTTCATCAAGATCACGCACATTCATTCTTATGGAAACAAAATCCTGCGGTATCATTTCTGCCTTGACGATGCTTATTCTGAATCCGTCCGGATTTTTCATATCAATTGCGGAAATGTCTTTGTCGTTTATACCGGTCTTTGTGTGTCTTTTCTCAAAGCCGAGTGCTTCAAAAATTGCTATCGTTTCTTCTGCGTTTTTTGTGAGTATCATGGGGTTAAATGCAGTTATTTTCATTTTTATTACCTCTCATGTTTTAAAATATGTGTTTTTCTTATGTTGTGACGTTATGGTTTCAGCTCTTTTTGTGGTGGCAAAGGTCAAATGCGAAGCCAGAGGGTGAGACCATCATGCAGGACTTGGAAGACGCTGTCTCAACGATGTTGCCGGATTTGTTTATAAATCCCTTTGCTGTAAGGAATTCGTAAGCCTCGTCGAAGTTATCAACGTTCATTCGGATAATTGTGATGTCCTGCTTGGTATTCGGTGCGTTTGCAACGTCTACCTGAAAGCCGTCAGGATTCTTAAGTGTAATGTTTGTGATGTCCTTGTTATCGACATTCTCGTTTGTGTGACGCTTTTCAAAGCCTAAGTCTTCAAAGAGCTTTACTGTCTCCGCTCCTTTTGATGTAATGATAAGTGGATTGAATGATGTAAATTTCATATTATTCCTCCTAATAAAATATTTTAATGTTTGCCCCTGTGGGGCGGACATAATTGCGACTGTGTTTTATTTGTGGTTTTTAAAATGCTCAGAGATGACAAGAGTAAATCCGCTTGGTGATACCATTGCAGTACCTTTGCTTGAAGCCGACTCACCGACCTTTTCGCCCTGCACGTTTTTAAAACCTCTTTCTGTCAGGAAATCAAATGCTTCCTGGTAATTACTGACGTTCACTCTTATAGATGTCATATCCTGAGGGATCCTGTCAACTGCTGAGATGTCAACGTGAAAGCCGTTTTCATCACGCATTCTGACATTTGTGATGCCCTCATCGTTAAGACCTGTTTTGACGTGACGCTTTTCAAAGCCTAATTCTTCAAAAAGCGATATGACATCATCTGCTTTCGGTGTCATTATCATGGGGTTGAATGTTGTGATCTTCATAAGTATTCTCCTCTGAATGTAGTATATTTTATCAGCCCGTGCTGAATGTGGATCTATGGTGTTATTTTATATGCTTTACAAGATTTATAACAAGCCCTGATCGGGACATTAATACAGCTGACTGCGAGCTTGAAGTTACTGCTGTATCATTACCGTAATAGTTTTCAAAGCCCCTGTCAATAAACATATCATATGCCTCTTTGAAATCATCAACATTTATTCTTATTGATGTAACATCCTGCGGCAGTGGTATCTTCGGGTCTGATATGTCGATCTTGAAACCGTCGGGGTTTTTTAGACATATACCTGTTACCTTGTTTCTGCCAACGTCATTTTTGACATGATTCTTTTCAAATCCGATCTGTTCAAAAAACTCTGTTATTTCCTGAGAATGATTTGTTATTATCTGCGTATTGAATGTTGTTATCTTCATTATTTAATGACCTCTGTTGCCAAAATATTTGCTGAACTGTCATAAAAATGCACAGTTTAAATTGATAAATCAGCTCACAGTTACACATTATACACATACATAGTGATAATCGTGTGAAAGGCAAATGACGGTAAAGTGAAAGTTTAACAAAAAGTAAACATTACTTATATTATTTAACAATCAAAATATTTGTAATAATCCTTGAAAAATATTATCATTGACATAGAATAGATAATTGTGATACAATATTTTTAGAATATACTTATATCAGGAGGACTTTGATATGCAGGACAGATCATATACAGTGTGCAGGTTCATGATAAGAATAGACTATGAGCTTGTCGTAAGCTCAGGCATTTATGCTCCTGAAAAGATAGAAAACATGATAACAGGTATTTTTCAGGGCTATGACGGCATCTGGACAGAGGTGACTTCCGGGAGGAGGATAATAGTAAACTGCCGCGAGGTAAGCTGGTATCATCAGACATACAAGTGTATGTTTGAGCTTTACCGCAAGCCGTGGTTCAGAGAATATGTCAAAGAGATACTCTATTATCACTCAAATGATCTGTATGAACACCCTAAGACATACGAACCGGAGGATTTTCTCAGGATCATCAGTGGATATGATATTTAGAAGTTGACAAATATAACAAAGTGTGCTATAATAATTTTTGTTAAGGCAACACCGCCGGGTCATTGTATGTCGGTGGTCGTGCGGTGTCGTCTTAAGTTAAATGCAGGTGTGGCGGAATTGGCAGACGCGATAGATTTAGGTTCTATTGGCACCACCGTGCAGGTTCAAGTCCTGTCACCTGCACCATTAAAAAGGCGTTACTTCTTTATGTGCTGTATCGCCTTTTTTACTTTTCTTCAGGAGTGTTATATATGTTTAAAAATGGTCTTGATCGTAACCGTATAAAATACATAGCGCTCATTGCCATGCTCATTGACCATTTTGCAATGTTTTTCCTGTCACATTCCATAGCACAAGCATCTGTTTCTCGTATTGCTTTGTATTCATTTATGAGGGTGATAGGCAGGCTCACAGCACCGATAATGCTTTATTTCCTTGTTGAGGGCTTTATCCATACCTCTTCAAGAAAGAAATACGGGGTAAGGCTATTTGCTTTTGGTGTTATTTCTCAGATCCCTTATGCGTTGGCAAATCATAACAGTTTGCTGACATTTGATCTTAATATGATATTCACGCTGTTTGTGACATTTCTTATGCTGCTCGCACAGGAGAGGTCAGAAGAACGTCCGCAGCTGCGGATAGTGGTCTTTCTTCTTATCATGTCAACATTCTGCTGTGACTGGGGGGTTTTGGGTCCGTTTATGGCGTGGCTGTTTTATCGCTTCCGTGATGACAAGGATAAGCAGATCAAATACTACTGTATGATATGTGCGATACAGGTGGTGAGCGCCGCAGTATTTCTTGCATCGAACGGCAAGCACTGGTACGGCGAGCTTTGGCAGGCAGGAATGTTTATGATGATACCGTTTATCAGATCATATAACGGCAAGCCCGGCAATAAGTCATCATTCAATAAGTGGGTGTTCTATATTTTCTATCCGCTGCACCTACTGATCATCTGGGTAATAAAATACAAGATATAAAAAAACAGAGGCTCAGCAATTGAACCTCTGTTTTTTTGTTATACCTTAGGCAGCTGCTCAAAGCTCTTATCAAGCTCATCATCTGTCGGGATATAATCGCTCATAAGACCGTCATTGAACTTCTGATAAGCGACCATATCAAAATAACCTGTGCCTGTAAGTCCGAAGAGTATAGTTTTCTCTTCGCCTGTTTCCTTGCATCTGAGAGCTTCATCAATAGCTGCTCTTATAGCGTGGCTGCTCTCCGGAGCAGGTAGAGTCCCCTCTATCCTTGCAAACTGCGTAGCAGCTTCAAATACGGCTGTCTGCTCAACGCTTTTAGCTTCTATAAGACCTTCATCGTAAAGCTCAGAAAGCACGCTGCTCATGCCGTGGTATCTCAGACCGCCTGCATGATTGGGAGAAGGGATAAATCCGCTGCCGAGCGTGTACATCTTTGACAGCGGACAAACCATTCCGGTGTCGCAGAAGTCATAAGCATATCTGCCCCTTGTGAGCGACGGGCAGGACGCAGGCTCTACCGCAATAAATCTGTAATCTGCCTCGCCTCTTAGCTTTCTGCCCATAAACGGTGAGATAAGACCGCCTAAGTTTGAGCCGCCGCCGGCGCAGCCTATGATAATATCAGGCTTGATGCCGTATTTGTCGCAGGCAGTCATAGTTTCAAGTCCGATGACCGACTGATGTAAAAGCACCTGTGAAAGCACAGAGCCTAAAACATATCTGTACCCTTCGCTGTTAACAGCAGTTTCAACGGCTTCCGATATAGCGCAGCCGAGTGAACCGGATGTCCCCGGAAATTTTGCCAGTATCTCTCTGCCGACCTTTGTTGTTTCTGACGGGGAGGGGGTAACATCGGCTCCGTAAGTCCTCATAACCTCACGCCTGAAAGGCTTCTGCTCGTAGGATACCTTTACCATATATACCTTGCAGTCAAGGTCAAAATACGCACATGCCATAGAAAGCGCCGTACCCCACTGACCTGCACCGGTTTCGGTAGTTACGCCTTTTAGCCCCTGCTTTTTGGCATAATATGCCTGAGCTATCGCAGAATTGAGCTTGTGGCTGCCCGAGGTATTGTTGCCCTCGAATTTATAGTAGATCTTCGCCGGAGTGTCAAGAGCTTTTTCAAGGAAGTAAGCTCTTACAAGCGGTGCCGGGCGGTACATCTTGTAAAAATCAAGTATCTCACCCGGAATGTCTATGTATGGGGTATCATTGTCAAGCTCCTGTCTGGCAAGCTCTGTGCAGAATATCCTGCTCATCTCATCAAGCGTCACCGGCTGGTGTGTGGCAGGGTTTAAAAGCGGAGCAGGCTTTGTCTTCATATCTGCTCTGACATTGTACCACTGATCAGGCAGCTCGTCCTCGCTCAGATATATCTTGTAGGGAATTTTTTTATCCATGATCATCATACCTTTCAATAATTTATCATTTTAAAGTGGTATATTTATTTTAACATATATTGTAAACTATGTCAATAGTATTTAATGGGATCATCTATATTTTGCAAGTATACGACAGGTATCCTGCAAAATAACGTATTCTTGACATATTTATCTCATTGTGTTAAAATAATAACTGGCGGCAGAGAACTTCTCAGCCTAAAAAACGCAAAAGAAAGGAAAGCTGAATGTATAAGACAACAAGACGAATAGAATGCAGTGATATAGCGATAGACAATAAGCTCAGACTCAGTGCGGCACTTGATCTGTTGCAGGACTGTGCTTATGACCATTTACAGAACGATAAGACGTTAAAGCCTTTTTTTGAGAAGGACGGCAATGTAATGTTTTTAGTTTACAGGCAGGTGGATTTTTTCAGGCGACCTGTATATAATGAAAATGTAGCGGTCAAAACCTGGTGCTACGAGCTTAAAAGAATGTACGGCTACCGTAACACTACTATAACAGATGCACAGGGTCAGCTTTGTATGAGAGATTACGAGATAGGTGCTTTTGCACAGCTCCCAACGAGCAGACCGGTAAAGATACCGCAGGAGCTTGCCGATATGGTCGAAAAGCATGAAAAGCTCGATATGGAGTATACTAAACGCAAGATAGATCTGCCTGCCCGTGAGCCGGATATTACCGACAGCCTGAAAGTGTATTTAAGTTTTATAGATATGTACGGCCATGTGAATAACGCCAGATATGCAGAGCTAAGTGAGGAATATGTCAGGGCTGAAAAGGAACTCAAAACTCTCAGGATTGAATATAAAACGCCGCTCAAAAAAGACAATGGCGCAGGTATCAAAGTCTGGAATGAGCAGGGGAGCGATATTATCTCGATCATAAACGGCAGCGGTGAGGATTGCTGTATTCTTGAATACGTTTATTATTGATTTGTAAAAAGGTGACAATTTGCTGTCGCCTTTTTTGTTGAAATCTACGAAAACCATATATTCCTATTGACATTATAGGGAATAAATGCTATATTATTATTGTAAACATAGACTACTAAGTCTATATGAATTGAACGAAAGGAAATGATAACAATGGCAAATATCAAAGAAAATGTATCACAGCTCATAGGCGGCACACCGCTTTTAAATGCTTCACGTTTTGCAAAGGCAGAGGGCGTTGACGCTGAGATAGTAGCAAAGCTCGAGCTTTTCAATCCTGCCGGCTCGGTAAAGGACAGAGTTGCAAAGGCTATGATAGAGGACGCTGAATCAAAGGGCATCTTAAAGCCCGGTTCTACGATAATCGAGCCTACATCAGGCAATACCGGTATAGGTCTTGCATCGGTAGGTGTGTCAAAGGGCTATACTGTAATACTCACAATGCCTGAAACGATGAGCGTTGAAAGAAGAAATCTTCTCAAAGCGTTCGGTGCCAAGGTAGTACTCACAGAGGGTGCTAAGGGCATGAAGGGTGCGATAGAGAAGGCTGACGAGCTTTCAAAGGAAATAGACAATGCAGTTATACTCGGTCAGTTTGTAAACCCTGCTAACCCGAAGGCGCACTATGACACCACAGGTCCCGAGATATGGAACGATACTGACGGCAAGGTGGATATATTTATTTCAGGCGTTGGTACAGGCGGTACAGTTTCGGGTACAGGCGTTTATTTAAAGGAAAAGGATCCGAATGTAAAAGTAGTTGCAGTTGAGCCTGAAACATCACCTGTTCTTTCGGAAGGCAAGTCAGGTCCTCATAAGATACAGGGAATAGGTGCAGGCTTTGTTCCGGATACACTTGATACAAAGGTTTATGACGAGATAATAAAAGTCCCCAACGAGGGTGCTTTCCAGAAGGGTGCTGCATTTGCAAGGAGCGAGGGTATCCTTGTAGGTATATCTTCGGGTGCTGCACTCTATGCGGCAGTTGAGCTTGCAAAAAGACCTGAGAACAAGGGCAAGCGTATAGTAGCACTTCTCCCTGACACCGGTGAGAGATACCTCTCTACTCCGCTTTTTGACTGATACTCATTTTTATCCGTAATATTACTCCTTAACAAAAACAGGTGCAGTAAAACTCTGCACCTGTTTTTATGTATTATTCCAGTATCGACTGATCTATTGTAATATCGACTCCGAACTTGTCGTGATACTCTTCATATAGTTTTCCCGTATCAAATTCTATATTCGAGAAATCAAGATCGTCAGCACCCGGGTCGTCTTCTTCGTCAGATGACTGGTAGTTTACATACATCACGCCGTAATAATTGCCTTTATACACTATACCGTCATTGAAGCTGACCTCATATCCGTCTGCTATCTGATAGGAAAGTTCGTTAAAAATATTATTATAAAAATTCTTGTATGCTGTATCTGAAGTCCCGTTATCTTCAAGCGGGAAACTGAAATAGCAGGTCGGCTTTTTCTTGCTGATAGTTTTCTTAAAGACATCTGCTGTGTCATATACAGAATCTATCTTTTTGGCAGTCTTGACGATGTAGTTAGCCTTCATGCTGTCAGCCTTAGGATATTTTTCCTTATCCCACGGGTAGCTGTCCTGTTCTTTGATTTCGTCGGTAACATTGAATTTTGAATACAGCGGAATATCGTCGCCCCCGTCAAATGTGATGTCAACGTGATACCAGTCGCCGTCGATCTTAACGATATTCCATGCGTGCTCTCCCTGCTCGACAGAGTGTATGACCTTGCATTCTATCCCGAGCATATCCATAAAAAGCTGGAAGGTCGTGGCATTGCCGATACAGATAGCTGTGTGGTCGTGCAAAACGCCGTAAGGGTTGTCGCTGTTGTCTGAGGTGTGCGGTATTGGTGACAGATTTCCCTCATCAAAACGCCCCTGCTCAAAAACAAAGTCGTATACAGCTTTTTCCTTTTCGTAATCCGACATATCATCTTTGATAATGTCCTTTATAGCGGCACAGGCTGTGTCATAAATGTATTTGTCATTGGCACTGAGTTTGGAACTGTCGCCCGACTTGTAAGCCTCTATCACAGCAGAATCATCATATACGTCGTGAGCATCACCCCCGAAGCTGAATTCAGGGTCAAATGTATAATCGTCCGAGAAAATGCTTTCGGGGTCATCATTTCCTATTATCGAGCCTACGATATTTGTGAGCTTTTCTATCTTTTTGTTCTGCTCTTCTATGGTCTTCTGCTGATCCTTTACGGTCTTTTCGACCTCTCTCTGACTCTCGCTGCTGCTCTGTGCGGCAGTGCTTTCTTCTTTTTTTGAACAGCCTGTGCAGCTTATAATGATCAAAGCACACGCAGCGAACAATATTGCCTTGTTTTTCATTGTTATCCCTCTTTAAATGCTTTCTCTATCTCTTCAGAATTATCAGCAATCACAAGTATGCAAAACCCGTCAGCTTCAAATACCCTTGCATTTTCTATCTTTGGCAGCTCTTCCGGCTTGTAGCCTTCAAAATCACGGCGGCGCACATTGATGCGTTCCTTTAAGATCGACATCAGCTTTTCTCTGTTGCTCTCATCATTTGGTTTTAGCATACTTATCTCATCTGCAAGTCCCCCGGCAGATGAATAGCTTATAAGCCCGTCATCAAGCTCCTTTGGAGTTATACCGCCGTAGAGCTTTTCGCAGTTTTTGTCAAAGCCGTACTCATCTGTGTCACCTTTTTTTGTAGTGGTGTTGAGGTTGCTGTCCTTTGCCTTTTCAACTGCTGCTGTGAGTACTTCTTCTGCGCTTTTATCATTTACGGTGATCTCACATGAAGAACAGCTGCTGTCGTCATAACTGCCACAGCCTGCTGCTGAAAAGATCATCATAGCCGAAAGCAATACAGCTGATATTCTGAGTATTTTCATATTCTCTCCTTTTTAAACAAACTTTCCCCTCGCCGCATGGGGAGGGGAAAAATATTAAATAAGCCGTTTTATTGCTGTGATCTGATTGTATGTAAGTACGTTTGAAAGGTTAGATATTACTATACCTGTCTCCTCGCACTGAGCTTCTACCATCATACCGTCACCGATATACATACCAACATGGAATATGCTCGAGTAAGAACCGTAGCCGAAGAATATCATATCGCCAGGCTGCATATCGCTGTATGCGACATCAGTACCATAGTAGGCCTGCGATGATGCAAGGTGGGGGAGTGATATGCCTATCTGTGCATAAGACAGCATCATAAGACCCGAGCAGTCGGTAGCTCTGTAATTCGAGCCGCCCCATACATAAGCACCGCCGACATTGCTCTTGGCGTATTCAACGACAGTGTTTATCTTTGACTGCCTTGAACCGTCGTCTTCGTAAGAATCAGGCTCTTGCGTTGCAGAGGTGTTGTCATTGGTCGGAACAGCAGTTGTAGTTGTGATGTCCTCCGGATCGGGACTGGATTCACTGTTATCGTCATCTTCGTCCGTATCTTCATTTCTGTCATCGGTATCTTCATCATCAGCCACCGGAGCCTGCGACATTGTAGTCGTTGTAGTGGTAGTGGTGGTAGTGGTCGTAGTAGTTGTTGTCGTTGTGGTAGTAGTGGTAGCAGTCTTTGCTTCTTCAGAAACAGATGAGATCTTTTCTTTCAGATCTTCAGCTTCGTTATCAAGTGTCTCCTTGTCAGCCGACAGCTCCTGGAGAGTCTTGTCAGATTCCTTCTTCAGCTTGTCGAGCTTCTGCTTCTGTGCAGAAAGATCGTCATTCTGCGACTGATATTCAGCAGATTTTGCTTTTAGTTTCTTAGACTGCTTCTGCAATTTTTCCTGTTTTGCTTCGAGGTCATTTTTCTGAGCTATCAGCTTGTCAAGAGCATCATTGTCATGATTTGCAACACGCTTTATAAGCTCAAGCCTCATCAGTACATCATAGAAATCATTTGAATTCATGATGACATCTGTATAGCTTTCAGTACCGGCGACATACATCGCCCTGAGCCTTCCGCAGAAATCGTTAAGACCTGTCTTGATGTTTTCCTCACATATCTTGATGTCGTTTTTGGTCTCATAAAGCTCGCCGGCAAGCTCAGCCATTTCGGTCTCTGTCGTTTTTATATTGTCCTCAACGAGAGCTATCTTTTCGTTGATTGTTTCTATCTGCTCATTTATAGCTTCGAGCTTTTCGACCTGATCTTCTATGTCAGTTGCCTTCTTTGAGATCTTTTCGTCAAGCTCAGCCTGCTTTTCATCAAGCTCTTCGAGCCTTGCGGCGTATTCGTCAGGTGTAGCTTCGGTGAGCGGTATATCGCTGACCCCGGCAGAACCCATTATACCGAGTGTTATTGCCATAGCTGCACAAATAGCAGCTGCTTTTTTGATCCTTGCTTTTATATACATTTTAATTCAAACTCCATTAAATTATAAATAGGCATAATTATCCTGTGTGTTATCGAATTGTAATTATTATACACCCAATCGTAATTTTTGTCAAGTCTTTTCACATAAAAAACACATTTGGTGTACAAAATTTTGTGTTATTATACTGCAAACATATTTATATCGTATAAATAAAAAGTTACAATTTGTAAACAGGTCACGTTCACAGTTTTCATTTGGCAATAATACATATATGATTTTGATTCATTTTGCAGGATTCGTTGTGAAAAAATTCATAAATGCACTATTTACAATGACGGTATGATGTGATATAATATTTATTGTAGATCATTTTAAAAGGAGGAGCGTTAAAGTGCATAAGGCTTATCTTATACTTGAAAACGGCACTATATTCGAGGGCAAGAGCTTCGGCGCAGAGGGCGTTGCTATTGGAGAGATAGTTTTCACCACTGCGATGACAGGCTATCTTGAAACACTTACCGACCCGAGCTATTATGGTCAGATAGTTGTCCAGACCTTCCCGCTTATCGGTAATTATGGTGTTATTCCCTCTGATTTTGAGAGCAGCCGCCCTCATGTCAAAGCGTATATTGTCAGAGATTGGTGTCAAGAGCCCAGCAACTTCAGATGCGAGGGTGATCTTGACACTTTTTTAAAGAAGGAGGGCATCGTCGGTCTTTACGGCATCGACACCCGTGCGCTTACTAAGATAGTAAGGGAATACGGCGTTATGAACGGCAAGATAATCACCGAGGGCGCAGGCTCTGGCTTTGGTCTGTCGGAGCTTAAAAACTATACTGTCAAGGACGCTGTAAAGAATACCACCTGCAAAGAGGAATCAGTGGAAGCACCTGTAAATATCAAGCGCAGAGTTGTTCTTTATGATCTGGGCGCTAAGGCAAATATCACAAGAGAGCTTGTAAACAGAGGGTGCGAGGTAACGATCGTTCCTGCTGATACAAAGGCTGAAAGAGTATTTGAGCTGTCACCTGACGGGATAATGCTTTCAAATGGTCCGGGCGACCCGGCTGAGAATACCGAGCTTATTGAGCAGATAAAGATCCTTCAGGAAAAGAAGATACCTACATTCGGCATATGTCTCGGGCATCAGCTTCTTGCCTTGTCGCAGGGGGCTCAGACGCATAAGCTCAAATACGGTCACAGGGGTGCAAATCAGCCCTGTGAGAATGTCGAAACGGGTCGTGTGTATATCACCAGCCAGAATCATGGCTACGCAGTAACGAACGATTCACTTCCCGAGGGTGCAAAGCTGTGGTTCGTAAACGCCAACGACGGCACCTGCGAGGGGATAAAGTATGAGGATATACCGGCATTCTCCGTGCAGTTCCACCCCGAAGCGTGTGCAGGACCGCTCGATACAGGCTTTTTGTTTGATGAATTTGTAGAGCTTATGGATAAAACAAAAGCCTGAGCAAACATTTTGAAAGGATTGATATTATGCCTTTGAATAAAAGTATAAAAAGTGTTCTTGTGATAGGTTCAGGTCCTATCGTCATCGGTCAGGCTGCTGAGTTTGACTATGCAGGAACGCAGGCTTGCCGTGCATTGAAGGAGGAGGGTCTTGAAGTTATCCTCATAAACTCAAACCCTGCTACAATAATGACCGACAACCATATGGCAGATAAGATATATATTGAACCGCTTACACTTGAAACTGTAAAGCGTGTCATCAAAAAGGAACGCCCCGATTCTATTCTTTCGACTCTCGGAGGTCAGACAGGGCTTACGCTGTCTATGCAGCTTGCCAAAGAGGGATTTCTTGATAAATACGGCGTAAAGCTGCTTGGTGCGAACCCCGAAACGATAGACAAGGCTGAGGACAGACAGATGTTCAAGGATACGATGGAGTCTATCGGTCAGCCATGTATACCGTCACTTGTTGTTAATGATGTTGAGTCGGCGGTAGAGTTTGCAAATGAGATAGGCTATCCGCTCATTATCCGTCCGGCATTTACTCTCGGCGGTACCGGGGGCGGTATAGTCCATGACGAGGAAGAGCTTAAAGAGATAACAAGGAACGGTCTTTATCTCTCACCCATAACACAGGTGCTTGTTGAAAAATGTATCGCAGGCTGGAAGGAAATAGAGTTTGAAGTCATGCGTGACTCTAAGGGCAATGTCATCACAGTCTGCTCTATGGAAAACTTTGACCCTGTCGGTGTGCATACGGGTGACTCGATAGTAATAGCTCCCTGTGTAACACTTGCAGATAAGGAATACCAGATGCTGCGTTCTGCCGCACTTAAAATAATAGATACCCTTAAAGTCGAGGGCGGCTGTAACTGTCAGTTCGCACTCAATCCCGAAACATTTGATTATGCGGTGATAGAAGTAAATCCCCGTGTATCACGTTCGTCCGCACTTGCATCTAAGGCTACCGGCTATCCGATAGCAAAGGTCGCAGCAAAGATAGCGATAGGATACACCCTTGACGAGATAAAGAATGCAGTCACGGGCAAGACATATGCCTGCTTTGAGCCTGCACTTGACTATGTGGTAGTCAAGCTGCCTAAATGGCCTTTTGATAAATTTGTATATGCTAAGCGTGAGCTTGGTACACAGATGAAGGCTACCGGCGAGGTCATGGCGATAGGCACGACCTTTGAACAGGCTATAATGAAAGCTGTCCGTGGTGCAGAGATAGGTCATGACTGCCTTATCTCACCTAAAATGGCAGACCTTACCGATGACGAGGTTAGAACAAAGCTGCACGACTGTAACGATGAGCGTTTGTTTGTTGTGTATGAAGCACTCAGGCGTGGTGTGACAGTCGATGAGATACATAGCATCACTATGATAGATGAGTGGTTTTTGTATAAGCTCACAAAGCTGATAAATGTAGAGCGTGAGCTTGCAAAGGGCATACTTGACTATGAGCTTTATACAGAAGCCAAAAAGATAGGCTACCCTGATAGCGTTATAGAGCGTATATCGGGCTGTATGGTAGAAAAACCGCTTAATGCAGTCTATAAAATGGTAGATACCTGCGCTGCTGAGTTCTCAGCACAGACGCCCTACTTCTATTCAACATATGATAACGATGACGAGGCGGCAGACTTTATCGCATCAAAGGGCAGTACAAACAAGACGGTCATAGTTTTCGGCTCAGGTCCTATCAGGATAGGGCAGGGTATAGAGTTTGACTATGCATCAGTTCACTGTGTATGGGCACTAAAAGAAAAAGGCTACGATGTAGTTATTGTCAACAACAACCCCGAAACTGTTTCTACCGACTTTGATACTGCTGACAGACTGTACTTTGAGCCGCTGACAAACGAGGACGTTATGAACATCATCAAGGTGGAAAAGCCTTACGGTGTTGTAGTGGCGTTCGGCGGACAGACAGCTATCAAGCTCACAAAGCATCTTGCAAAGAACGGCGTGAATATCTTAGGTACTCCGCCGGATTCCATTGATGCGGCAGAGGACAGAGAGCGTTTTGACGAGCTGCTTGAAAAGCTCCATATCAAGCGCCCCGAGGGCTGTACTGTAATGACCTGCGATGAAGCGCTTGACGCTGCAAACAGGATAGGCTACCCTGTGCTTATGCGCCCGTCATATGTGCTTGGCGGTCAGAATATGATAATCGCCTTTACTGATAACGACATAAAGGAGTATATGGCTATTATCCTTGACCAGGGCATAGAGAACCCCGTGCTTATAGATAAATACCTTATGGGTACAGAGCTTGAGATAGACGCTATATGTGACGGCGAGAATATACTTATCCCCGGTATTATGGAGCATATCGAGAGAACAGGTATCCATTCTGGTGACTCTATCGCCGTATATCCTGCATGGAACGTATCCGACAGCCTTATGAAGAGGATCGTTGACTGCTCGCATAAGCTGGCGATAGCTCTCAATACAAGAGGTCTTGTAAATATCCAGTATATCGCATATAACGATGAGCTTTATATAATCGAAGTAAACCCACGTTCATCAAGGACTATCCCCTATATCTCTAAGGTAACAGGCGTGCCTATGGTAGACCTTGCAACGCACTGTATGCTCGGCGAAAAGCTCACCGACATGGGCTACGGTACAGGCCTTTACAGGAATTCGCCGTATGTTGCGGTAAAAGTACCTGTATTCTCCTTTGAAAAGCTGATAGATGTTGATAACCAGTTAGGACCTGAGATGAAGTCAACAGGCGAGGTGCTTGCAGTGTCAAGCTCGCTTGAAGAATCACTATATAAGGGACTAATCGCAGCAGGCTATAAGCTCGGGCGCAAGGGCGGTGTGTTCATAACCGTCCGTGATTCGGATAAGAGGGAGATACCGCAGACGGCTAAGAAATTCCTTGACCTGGGCTTTAAGATCTACGCCACGAAGGGAACGGCAGCAGTCCTTGAAGAACACGGTATCCCTGCCGAGGTCGTGCCTAAGATACATGAAAGCGACCATAATACGCTCACCCTTATCGAGAGCGGCAAGGTAGGGTATGTAATATCCACATCATCAAAGGGGCGTATTCCTACAAGGGATTCCGTTAGGATAAGGCGTAAGACGGTAGAATGGAATATCCCTTGCCTTACTTCAATAGATACAGCTAATGCTATTGCTGATTCTATAAGGTCAAAATTTACTGAATCGACTACCGAGATAGTTGATATAAACCATATGCGTACCGAAAAGCATAAGCTGCACTTTACCAAGATGCACGGCTGCGGCAATGACTATGTATATATCGACTGCTTCAAGCAGCGTGTCGATAACCCCGAGGGTCTGGCACTTGAATTGTCAGACAGACATTTCGGTATCGGCGGCGATGGTATCATACTTATCTGCCCGTCAGATGTGGCAGATGCGAAAATGCGTATCTTCAACCTCGACGGCTCAGAGGGCAAGATGTGCGGAAACGGCATAAGATGCGTTGCTAAATTTATGAGAGATAATAATATCGTTGACCGTGATGATATGAAGGTCGAAACTTTAAGCGGCATTATGTCCATATCACTTAAACGTCACTACGGCGAGGTAAACGGTGCGACTGTCAATATGGGCAAGCCTATCCTTCGTCCCGATCTGATACCTACGACGTTAGAGCCTGATGAGAATGGCTTGGTAGTTGACCGTACGATCAATATTGACGGTAAGGATGTCAATATCACCTGCGTATCAATGGGTAATCCCCACTGTGTAACGTTTATGAATAACATAGACGGTATCGAGATAGAAAAGGTAGGACCTAAGTTTGAGTTTAACAGCATATTCCCTGACAGAGTGAATACAGAGTTTATCAAGGTGATAGACGAGCATACACTTAAAATGCGTGTCTGGGAGCGTGGCTCGGGCGAAACATGGGCTTGCGGAACAGGCGCTTGTGCGGCAGCAGTCGCAAGTGTCCTTAACGGTTACTGTGAGAAGAATACCGACATCACAGTAAAGCTGCGTGGCGGCGACCTTGTTATAAAGGTCACAGACGATGCAGTGTATATGACAGGTAACGCCGTGACAGTATTCAGCGGCGATGTAACGGTGTGATACACCAAAATGAATAGAAACAGGAGTGTTTAAAAATGCCACAGATCAATGAAAACTATTTGAAGCTCGAAAAGAATTACCTTTTTATCAACATAGCAAAAAAGGTAAATGCCTATAAGGAGGCACATCCGGATGCTGATATAATCAGAATGGGTATCGGTGATGTTACTCTGCCTATCTGTAAGGCAGCAGTCGATGCTATGAAAAAGGGCGCTGATGAAATGGGCGTCAAGGAGACCTTCAAGGGCTATGAGGACAGCGGCGCAGGCTATGACTTTTTAAGAGAGGCAGTTTCAGGCTACTATAAGAGCTTTGGCGTAGATGTCCCTGCTGACGACATAAGGATCAACGACGGCGCTAAGGCTGACTGCGGAAATATCGTTGATATTTTCGGTGATGACAATACTATCCTTATCACCGACCCTGCATACCCGGTATACGTTGACTCAAATCTTATGAGCGGCAGAAAGGTCATCTATGCAGACTCAAACGAGGAAAACGGCTTTGCTGCAATGCCTGATGAGAATGTCCATGCAGATATTATCTACCTCTGCTCTCCTAATAACCCGACTGGCTCTGCCTATACAAAGGATCAGCTTAAAACATGGATAGACTATGCTTTAAAGAATAATGCAGTCATCATCTACGATGCTGCATATGAGGCTTTCATCACAGAAGAGGATATCCCGAGAAGTATCTATGCTGTTGAGGGCGCTAAGAAGTGCGCTATCGAGATGTGCTCACTTTCAAAGACAGCAGGCTTTACCGGTATGCGCTGCGGCTATACAGTAGTTCCGGAAGAGCTAACAGCAAAGGCATCAGACGGCACTGAGGTGTCACTCAAACAGCTGTGGAACAGACGTGAGGGCAGCAAGTTCAATGGTGTTTCCTATCCTGTGCAGTGTGCAGCAGCTGCTGTATTCACACCCGAGGGTCAGGAGCAGATAAAGGTCAATATCAGCTATTACCAGCAGAATGCAAAGACGATAGCATCTGCACTTGACGAGCTTGGCATCAAGTACACAGGCGGTAAGAATTCTCCTTATATCTGGCTCAAATGCCCGAACGGTCTTGGCAGCTGGGAGTTCTTTGATCTCCTGCTTGAAAAGGCAAACGTGGTCGGCACACCGGGCGCAGGCTTTGGCAAGAACGGCGAGGGCTGGTTCAGACTTACATCATTTGGTGACAAGGACAGGACAGTTGAAGCTATGGAGCGTATCAAGGCTCTGAAATTCTGATAATTAGTATTTAAGCCGCTCTGATAAGGGCGGCTTTTTTATAAATAAAAATCGTCCGGGTGACAATTACTCTCCGGACGATCTTTATTTCATAATTCTATAAGATAGGGGAAATTCTTTACAATACTTATTATAACATAAAAATTGATATTTGTCATTCACCAATCTGGTTAAAAACAAAAAAATAACAGTCCTTCCCAAAAAAGGAAGAACTGTCATATTTTTAGTGCTTTCTGCTCGGTATGTGATCCTTGATCTTAGTGCCGACCTTGCCCTTGAAGTAAGAACCAAGCTCGACCACCGCCGAGTATTTGTCCATCATAACAATAACATAGCTTTCCGGGTACTTAGGCAGCTTGACAGTCAGAGGCCACATATGCTTGATGATAATGTCCTCCTCACGCTTGTCAAGTTCAAAATGCTGTTTTGCGTTTTCAAGCGCTCTCTTCGGGTGAGTGAAGCCGTGCGGCAGCTCGCCCTTCTTGCGCTTTTCAACACGCCAGTCATACAAAAACAGATCATGAAGAAGACCTGCCCTTGCAGCCTGCTTATAATTAAGCCCCAGCTTTTTGCACACTATGTAGTTGTAATATGAAACATTCAGACTGTGCTGAAAACAAGTTGTGCTGTAATGATGCTTATACTGCTTCATTTCCTTGACGATGTCGCTTTGAAGTATATCCTTGACTATCTCATAGTACTCTGATGCTTTTTCCGAATATTCTATGGTATACTTTGAACCAAGTGCTTTTGACATATAATATCTCCTTTACAGGAACACGCATTTGCGAACTTTCGGGTTGATTAGCATTAACTTACTATACATATTATATAATATTTTTTGTGATTTGTCAATGGAAATTTTAATTTGTTACCTTTTTGTTATTAAAAAATTCAGGAATATACTCACTTTTTGCCGATGTTCGCTGCTGAAAGTATCCGCTAAAGCCAAGCTCCTCCACGACCTTCATAACACTTTCATATTCAAAGGTCGTTGTACGGCGGCTGAGTTTTTCAATGTCCTTGCATTGTTCAGTTGGTGTGAACTGGCTCATAAGGCTTAGTAATATCTCATCACTATTGAAATTCTCACCAAGAGCCTTTATTACATTTATCGAATCATGCCGCTCGTTCGGCAGTACAAGATGTCTTACGATAACGCCGCTTTTTAATAAGCCTTTGTCATCAAATACAGGTGAGCCGACTATATCGACCATTTTTTTGACGGCTTTCAGAGCTGTGTCAAAATAGTCTGCCGCCCTGGAATACTCATATGACAGCGACCTGTCAAAGTATTTCATATCCGGCAGAAAAATATCAACATACCCTTTTAGCATTTCGATCGTTTCAACACTTTCATAGCCGCCGCAGTTGTATACCACAGGGATAGTCAGATCGTTTTTGACTATGTCCAGTGCATCAAGGATATGCGGCAGGTAATGTGTAGGCGTTACAAGATTTATATTGTTTGCACCCTTTTGTTGAAGCTGTAAGAAAACTTCCGCAAGCTCATCAGTCGTGATCTCATACCCCGTCTGTCCGTGTGAGATCACGAAATTCTGACAGAATACACATTTTAAGCTGCAACTGCAGAAAAACACCGTCCCCGAGCCATTTTCCCCGGAGATCGGTGGTTCTTCCCAGTAATGTCTGCTGTACCTTGCTATCCTGAGCGTGCTGTCAGCACCGCAGAAGCCTTTTTTTGCTGTTCTGTCGATGCCGCATCTTCTCGGACAGAGTGTACAGCTTTTGTAAATATCGAGCCTGCTCATTTTGCTTTGCTGCTGCTTTCTGAGCTGTTGTCAGAGTTTTTCATGACTTTTTTTAAAATATCAAATGTTAGCTCATTAAACGCTGCGAAATTCTCAGCATTGTCAGATTTCCTGTAAAGTGACAGATTAAGGTCAAAGCTTTGTGCGTTTGTAGGGATATAGAATTTTAAAAACGACTCATTATCGACCGTTTCGGCGGTATTTGAAGTACTTACAGCAAAAGTATCGGTCCCATTATATAAATAAAGGGTGCTGTCCGTGGCAGAATACATCTCTTCGTCGTTATCTACCTGCTTTTCACAGTCGAGCTTGAATGTCATCTCATAAAAGTCGGGCGTGGCATCTGATGCGTCATCTGAGTAGTAATACTCTCTCGCTTTCTTATAATCCTTGTCCTTGCTCGTAATGGTCTTTTCGCCCATAATGCAGTCTGTGATAGTGTACTTATAGATACCATCGTTTGTGAGCGCGGTAAGAGCAGACAGATCATCACCGTCCTGCGCACTGCTCGTATTTGTTTCCACGACCGTCGCTGTGTGCTTTTTGCTGTTTTTCTCTTCAAAATCAGCAAAAAAATTGATAAGAGCAACAAACAGCACGATGCTCATTATTACTATTATGACAGCAGTCAGCCCCGACGAGCTTTTTTTGTAAGCATTGTTGTTCCTCGGTGGGAAGTTATATGTAAGCGGCTGCTGGTCGTTGTTATTATTCTGCATATTCTGCCTTGCCTGCAAGGTCTGATTTACAAACGGCGGCAGCGAATTTGTCATATGTGTAAACGAATTAGCCGTGCGTGTAGTATTGTTGTTCACAGTACGGTTTATAGTAGGTGTTGGAGTTATCACCGGTCTTGATGTGTTCTGAGATGTGTAGGCTGGAGCTGGATCTGCTGGCTGAGTGTACACACGTCCCGGGTCAGATGTCGTATCCCTGTTTATCCTTTCGTGGAAAGCATCACGGAATGTCTCATTCTTGACATTCACTCCCTGGGAATTGAGCGTATTTGTAGTTATCCTGTCCTCACGGTCAAGCTCCTTTTTAAGACTTATATCCTTGTGAAGCTCATCCTTCATCTCGTCAGCAAGAAACGTTCCGAGCTGTTCCTCGTTCTTGTCCCTGCCAAAGATGTTAGTCATCTTAAAATCCTTTACCTGAAATTTCAGCTCGTCTTCCCTTGCCGTAAAGCATTCAGGACAAAGCGACCCGTCATCAGGTCTGAAAGTATATCCGCATATCCTGCATCTCTGTGCCATATCTGTTCTCCTCTTAAATCAATTCTGTTCCTTCATCTGTGCTGTCACAGATGAAGACCTCAAACCCTTTTTCTTTTGCTTTTTCATACGCTGCCTGTGCAGCTTTTTCACTTTCAAACAGCCCGAATACCGCCGAGCCGCTGCCTGTCATCATAGCACCATGTGCGCCGGCGCTCAAAAGCATTTCCTTTGCTTCGTCTATTTCTTTTACCCGAATAGTCTGCTCAAAAGCGTTGAACAATCTTTTAGCTATGAGCATTTCGTCATTTCTGCCGAGCGCATCTGCCATATCAGCGATACTTTTATGTACAGGTGCTTTAAGTGTGTCATAGTCTTTATAAGCCCTTGGCGTGCTGATAGCCGCAGCCGGCTTGATGACAGCAAAGTGTAATACCTTTTCAAGCCCTGTATTCTCCAGCTTTTCACCTATCCCTCTGCATTCAAGACAGCCGCCCTTTATGCAAAACGGCACATCTGCCCCTATCAAAGCGCCTGTGCTTATCAGCTCATCGTCATCAAGCCCAAGCTCAAACAGTCTGTTTACTGCTATGAGAGCCGCCGCACCGTCAGCGCTTCCGCCGCCCATGCCAGCCTGCGAGGGAATATTCTTTTCAACAGTCACTTTAAGACCGGCACTGCCTTCAAGCCCGTGCTTTTTGAGCAACGCACCTGCCGCCTTGTGGATAATATTGCTCTCATCAAGTGGAAATCCGGGCTTATTACAGACTATTGTGATTCCGCTGCCGCTTGTTTTTTCAAATGTGAGCGTATCAAAAACGCCTACACTTATCATCACACTTTCAAGCTCATGATACCCGTCATCACGCTTGCCTGTGATGTCAAGGAAAAGATTTAATTTTGCATTTGCTTTTAGCTTTATGCTGTCCATATTCAGTCCTTTTTAAGATCATCAATAAATTCGCTTATCCTGCGTATAGCTTCCTTTAAGTGCTTGAGTGAGTAGGCATAGGAAACTCTTATGAACCCCTCGCCGCAGTCGCCGAACGCATTTCCCGGAACTACTGCCACACGTTTTTTATAAATAAGCTCATTGCAGAACTCTTCACTTGTAAGCCCTGTGCTTTTTATGCACGGGAACACATAAAACGCCCCCTTAGGCGTAAAGCAGTCAAGCCCCAGCTTGTTGAACGCATCTACTAAGTACCTGCGCCTGTGATCGTATTCCTCTCTCATTTTCAGTACGTCCTTTTCGCAGTCTTTAAGAGCCTTTATAGCGGCGTACTGACTGATAGTGGGGGAGGACATTATCGCATACTGGTGCAGCTTTAACATCTGTCTGATAAGAGGCTCAGGTCCTGCTAAAAACCCGAGCCGCCAGCCAGTCATGGCAAATGCCTTTGAAAACCCGTCAACAATGATAGTTCGCTCTTTCAGATCGCCTACCTGAACAGGTGAGCAGTGCTTCTGCCCGTATGTAAGCTCGCTGTATATCTCGTCACTGATGATAGCGATATTAGTGCCTTCCAGAACTTTGGCTATACCTTCAAGGTCTTCTCTTGACATTATAGCTCCTGTCGGATTGTTAGGAAAGGGAAGTATCAGCAGCTTGGTCCTGTCGGTTATCTTCTCTTTCAGTGCATCTGCTGTCAGCCTGAAATCGTCCTCGGCTTTTGTTTCTATTATAACGGCTTTTCCGCCCACAAGCTCCGTTATAGGCTTGTAACAGACAAATGACGGCTCGCATATCAGCACCTCGTCACCGGGGTCTACCATACACCTTATCGCAAGGTCTATTGCCTCCGATCCGCCGACTGTCACTATTATCTCATTCTCGGGGTCGTAGCTTGTATTTATTTTCTTTTTGAGATAATTTGTTATTTCCTGTCTTAGCTCTTTAAGACCGGAGTTTGCAGTGTAGGTCGTCTTTCCGGCGTCGAGCGCCTTTACAGCCTCCTGCCTTACCACCCACGGCGTATGAAAATCCGGCTCTCCTACGCCCAGAGAAATAACATCATCAAGCGTTGCCGCTATGTCAAAATATTTTCTTATTCCCGAGGGCTTGGTGCTTTTTATCCTGTCGCACAGGATACGGTCGTAATCTATCATCAGCCCCAGCTCCTCTCGTCCTTTTCCTCACCGCCGATGATAATACCGTTGTCCTTGTAGGCTTTGAGTACAAAGTGAGTTGCCGTTGACTGAACAGCATCTATCGTCGCCAGTCTTTGTGATACGAATAAAGACACGTCCTTGATATTGTCACCCGTTACTTCCACAAGAATATCATAAGTACCCGACATAAGCCTTACACTTGCCACCTCGTCATACGAAGCTATCTCATTTGCTATCTCCTCATATCCCGACTGCGACTGGGGAGTTACATTAAGCTCTATCAGTGCAAAAACGCTGTTCGGGTCGTATTTGCTCTCATCTATTATTGCAGTGTAGCCTTTTACTATCCCGTCACGTTCAAGCTGTGTTATCATCTTTCTGACTTCGTCAGCCGATACGCCGAGCATCACTGCCAGCTCATCATCGGTCATTCGTGCATTCTGCCTGAGTATCCTTATAAGTTCGTCCATGTTACATCCTCCTTGGTATCATATTATTATCATCAGCGTTATACATACTATATTAACTATTATAGGTATCATGATCATATGTATAAGCGAAGCTTTTCTTTCTTCCTTAGCAGCTGCAAACAGCAGCTCATTGTCTATTAGGCAGCAGCTTTTAATTGCTTTTAGATACTTTATGCTTATCTTCTCGCCTTTTCTGACCGGTATTACCTTTTCAAGCTCACTTTCGTTCGTAAGACAGGTAGGCGGCAGCTCTAAGGAGATCTCTCTGTTGTCGGCATGGTATCGTATCTTGTACACAAATCGTGCCTTCTGAGATCTCTTATCCTCTTCAAGCTGACCCGGGTGGGTGATAGCTCTTATATCTTCAATAATTGCTGTGGTGCTTATACCCTTGCTCATTATCCTTTTGTCGATATTGGGTTTAATTACCAATGCCCATATAACAAGTGTATCGGCGATCGCTGCAATAGCACCTATGCTGATCCTAAACAATATTGTATTTGCTGAAACTACTGTATCACCGTCTATGATCTTCATAAGCCCGAGTAAACCGAACACAGACCCGACAGCAATACCAGTTCCAATACATATCAGTAAAAATAAAAACGGTCTGTTCTTCATATGTCTGTCCTGCATTTTTTTATATCTGTATTCTTACTATACAGTTATACATAATATATTATACCACATTATTAATATTTTGTAAACCCCTGCACCGTTATTTATAGCCAAAGAATCATAAACCCCCTCCGAAAGCTGTCATACCATTCGGAGAGGGTGAAAACTATTTCAGATTACCATGTATCTTTACGATAAATACTATCCATAGAACTATTGCAACAGCATTGCATACATAAAAATACCAGTGCTTTGTCTTGTGCCTGAATACCAGCATACCGATGATGCCGCCGGGACCGCCGCCCATAAAGCCTGTCATAAGCAGAGTCTGTTCCTTGATTCTCCACTTGTCCTTTTCTGCACGCTTTTTGTCAACGCCGTACATTATAAAGCATACTATGCTTGCGATAAGTATATACACAAGCACAACATACAAAAATATCTTTGCCATTTCCTGCTCCTTCAAAGCTCAGGGGCGGAATTCACCGCCCCATAGCAATTATTTAAAATATTTTACGCCGCTCTCAAAGATCTTCTGATCCTTGTTTCCGGGAACGTTCTTGCACACATTGTCGCCGATCCTTTCAGAGTGACCCATTTTACCGAGAACTCTGCCGTCAGGAGAAGTGATACCCTCAATAGCATCGACCGATGTGTTAGGGTTGCACTGAATGTCAAGTGTAGGCTTGCCGTCAAAGTCAACATACTGCGTAGCTATCTGACCGTTTGCAGCAAGCTGAGCTATCTCAACAGGGTCTGCCACGAATCTGCCCTCGCCGTGCGATATAGCGATATTGTGAATATCTCCTACCTCGCAGCCTGCAAGCCACGGTGACTTGTTTGAAGCTATCCTTGTGTTTACCATTTTCGACTGGTGTCTGTTTATCGTGTTGAATGTCAGTGTAGGTGAATTGTCCTTCATATCCCTTATCTCACCGTAAGGCACAAGACCCAGCTTAACAAGCGCCTGGAAGCCATTGCATATACCGAGCATAAGACCGTCACGGTTTTTGAGCAGATCGTGTATAGCATCTGTGAGCCTCGGGTTTCTGAGGAATGATACTATGAACTTGCCGGAACCGTCAGGCTCGTCACCGCCCGAAAAACCTCCGGGGAGCATTACTATCTGCGACTGCTTTATAAGTCTTTCCATTTCATTTACAGATTCTTCTATCGCCGAAGCAGTAAGATTCTTTATAACGAAAATCTCCGGCTCGGCACCTGCGTTTGTAAATACCTTCGCAGTATCATATTCGCAGTTAGTACCCGGGAATACAGGTATAAGCACTCTGGGCTTTGCGACCTTTATCGCAGGAGCGACTCTCTTTTCAGTGCTGAAGCTGTAAGTCTTGGGCTCGTAATCAGGCTCTTTTATCTTAGCCGGGAATACAGGTTCTAACTTGCTCTCCCACAGCTTTTCGATGCTTGCAAGGTCAACTGTGTACTTGTTGGTAACGACTGTATAGCTCTCGGTCGTAGTGCCGATAACACGCTCTGTTGTTTCAGTACCCTCTTTAAGCTCTATCACAAACGCACCGTAGCAGGCTCTGTAAAGCTCCATAGGTGTCACATCACCGGTGAATTCAAAACCTATCCTGTTGCCGAACGCCATTTTGCTCACAGCCTCGGAAATACCGCCGAATGCTACTGTGCGGCAGGCAAGAACATTGCCGCTCTTTATAAGAGCTTCAACTCTTGCGAATACGTCCTTTAATGAGTTAAAGTCAACTAAGTGGTTCTCATCATACTCAGGCTTTATGTAGATGACCTTTGAGCCTGCGCACTTGAATTCAGACGAGATTATATTATCTGTGTTTGCAACAGATACCGCAAATGATACAAGCGTCGGAGGAACGTCGATATTCTCAAAAGTACCGCTCATCGAATCCTTGCCGCCGATAGCACCGAGACCCAGCTCCATCTGTGCCTTGTATGCACCGAGCAGAGCGGACAGCGGCTGTCCCCATCTCTTAGGGTCGTTCTGTGTCCTTTCAAAGTATTCCTGGAATGTAAGCCAGCACTTTTTGCTTGAACCGCCGGCAGCCACTACCTTAGCCACTGACTCTACAACTGCTGATACAGCGCCGTGGTATGGGCTTTCTGAAGACACGAACGGGTTGAAGCCCCAGCCCATGATAGATGCAGTCTTTGTTTCCTTCATAGCAACGGGGATCTTTGCGGCCATTGCCTGGTTTGGCGTATTCTGATACTTTCCGCCGAAAGGCATAAGTACAGTGCCTGCGCCGATAGTCGAGTCAAATCTCTCTACAAGACCCTTCTGCGAGCATACATTAAGGCTCGTTATCATTGCCTCCCAGCGCTCTGCTGTATCGTCGATAGCGCCCTCGCTGCCGAAGATAGGCTCTTCTATAACTATATCAGTGTGCTTTTCAGCACCGTTGGAATTGAGGAACTCTCTTGAAAGGCTTACTATCTCCTTGCCGTTCCATTCCATTCTAAGTCTTGCTTCATCGGTAACTCTTGCTACGAGCGTAGCTTCAAGGTTTTCCTTTGCAGCCTCTGCCATGAATTTCACAGCATCGTCCTTGGAAACAACGACTGCCATTCTTTCCTGTGATTCGCTGATAGCAAGCTCTGTGCCGTCAAGACCGTCGTATTTCTTTGGCACTGCATTAAGGTCGATAACAAGACCGTCTGTCAGCTCGCCGATAGCTACCGACACACCGCCTGCACCGAAGTCGTTGCAGCGCTTTATCATCTTTGTTACTTCCGGGTTTCTGAAAAGCCTCTGGAGCTTTCTTTCCTCAGGCGCATTACCCTTCTGTACCTCTGCGCCGCAGCTTTCAAGCGACTGTAAAGTATGCGACTTTGAAGAACCTGTTGCACCGCCGCAGCCGTCACGTCCTGTTCTGCCGCCTAAGAGGATTACAACGTCACCCTTCTGCGGACGCTCACGTCTGACATTCGATTCCGGAGCAGCGCCGATAACAGCGCCTATTTCAAGACGCTTTGCGACATAGCCGGGGTGATAGATCTCGCTTACATGACCAGTTGCAAGACCTATCTGGTTGCCGTATGAGGAATAACCGTTTGCGGCAGTAACTACCAGCTTTCTCTGCGGCAGCTTTCCTGCGATCGTATCCTCAACAGGTACGAGAGGATTTGCAGCACCGGTAACACGCATAGCCTGATATACATAGCTTCTTCCCGAGAGCGGATCTCTTATAGCGCCGCCAAGGCAGGTCGCAGCACCGCCGAAAGGCTCTATCTCAGTCGGGTGGTTGTGAGTTTCGTTTTTGAACATCAGAAGCCAGTCCTCGTCCTTGCCGTCAACATCTACCTTTATCTTGACCGAGCAGGCATTTATCTCTTCACTCTCATCAAGATCATTAAGCAGACCGTCTGCCTTTAATTTCTTTGCACCTATGCAGGCAAGATCCATAAGTGTGACAGGCTTGTCCGTTCTGCCCGCATAGAGGACCTTCCTTGAATTTATATAATCCTCATATGTAGCAGCTATATAGTCTGCACCTATGTCTACGCTGTCGATTATCGTCGAGAAGGTCGTATGCCTGCAATGATCCGACCAGTATGTGTCGATCATTCTTATCTCTGTGATAGTAGGATTGCGCTTTTCTGTGTTTTTGAAATAATCACGGCAGAACTTTATATCATCAAAGTCCATAGCAAGCCCTAATTTTTCAAGCATTATCTTCAGATCTTCATCAGTTGAATAGATGAATCCATCAATAGTATCTACTTCTGTGGGTATATCGTATTTTATGTCAAGAGTATCAAAAGTTTCAAGCGATGCTTCTCTGCTCTCAACAGGGTTTATGATATAGTGCTTTATCTGTGCAAGCTCGCTCTCGGAGATGCCGCCCTTGATAATGTATATCTTGGCACTTTTTACAGCCGGTCTGTTGCCGCCCGTAAGAAGTGATATACACTGAGCGCATGAATCCGCCCTCTGATCGAACTGACCGGGGAGGTATTCGACAGCGAATATCCTCTCATCACTGCCTATATCAGGCAGGCAGTCATATGTAATATCTACGGCAGGCTCTGAGAATACGACAGGTGTTGCCAGAGCAAAGTCATCTTTTGAAAGACCCTCTGCATCATACCTGTTTATTATCCTTATCCCTTTAAGAGCCGAAATGCCGAGCGCATTCTTTATGTCGCTCAGTACCGACTGAGCCTCGACCGCAAATTCTGTTTTCTTTTCAACGTAAATTCTGTAAACGGACATTACAAAACTCCTCCATTCTATATTTATGGAACTGACTAACGCCTGTGGGCGCATAGTACCTTTTAATATTATACAACAAAGAAACCGCTCTTGTCAATAAAAAACATCGACAGTTACAAAAACAATTCGTGAACAATAGTTATATAAGCTCACCTGTGCAGCAGCCGCTTTCACAGCCTGTTATCCTGACAGTTCTTTGCTGCTTCATAAGACTTGTTTCCGGTGACAGCCGCGCTATCTTTACTAAGGTATAGTTTTCGCTGTGACCCTGATGATACATCGGGCTGCTCTCACGCTCAAAAAGTACGTTCACCGTTTTGCCTACCATGCTTTTTAAAAATGCCTGACGTGACTGTGAGACAGCTTCACTCATCTGAGCTGCACGCCTGTGCTTTGTCACGTTGTCAAGCTGACCGGGCATTTTGTCAGCGGCAGTCCCTTTGCGCCTTGAATACGGGAATATGTGAGCATCTGCAAAAGCTGTCTTCTCAGCAAATCTTACTGACTGCAAGTGGTCGTCCTCATCTTCCCCGGGGAAGCCTACCATAATATCAGTAGTTATCGCACAGTCATCAAAGGCTGTACGCAGCTTGTCCACAAGCTGTGAATACATTTTAGTATCATAGTGGCGCTTCATTGCGGAAAGAATCTTGTCGCAGCCGCTTTGAAGTGAGAGATGAAAATGCGGACACAGCTTTTTGAGCGATGACATTCTTTTAATATCCTCATCGCATATCATCTCAGGCTCGACTGAGCTTAGCCTGACTCTGAAATCTCCGTCGAGCAGGCATACTGCTTCTATCGCATCAATAAGCCTTGTGCCGTTTTTAAGCTCTCTGCCGTAGCAGCACAGGTTTATCCCGGTGAGTATCAGCTCCTTGTGTCCGGCTGCTATCAGGGTAAGTGCTTCGTCTTTTATCTCCTTCAAAGGCTTTGAGCAGATGCTGCCCCTTGCATAGGGTATCATACAGTAGGTGCAGTACATCTCACAACCGTCCTGTATCTTGATATAAGCCCTTGTCTTGCCGGCAACAGCACGGTTTTGCATTTTTTCCATGATCCGGTCGTCTATCTCACTTATAGCGAATATCCTTTCCCCGGTCGAGATATACTGCTGTATCAGCTGGGGGATAAGTGTTTTGTTGCGTGAGCCTGCTATGACTGCACACTCCGGCAGAAAGTCATCTCTTTGAGCTGTTTGTGTCATACACCCTGCGGCACATATTATGCAGGAGGGATTTGTTTTGGCAACACGCCTTATAAACTGCCTGCATTTTGAATCCGCCGACGATGTTACCGTGCAGGTATTTATGATAGCTATATCCGCATCTTTTATGTCATCTACACTCGTGTGACCGCCGGCGGTCATAAGCTCTTTTATATTTTCTGTCTCATACTGATTGACCTTGCAGCCAAAGGTCATATATAGAACTTTCATATATTTCTCCTGATTTATAAATTTATATGTTTATTAATGTGACAGTTATTTTATTATAGCAAATACACAAATATTAACAAAATATGTTGTGCAATCTGCATAAAATCTAATTTGTCCATTTGTTTCTATTGACTATTATACTATATTTTATTTTTTTTTGCAAATTTCTCTTGACTTTTTGAAAATAATGATTATAATAAAAGCTGTAAACAAAAGAAAACAACAAACAACAAAGGGGCATGAGCCCCGAAACCTAATGACAGGAGGAATTTATTATGACAAAGAAAAAGATAATGTTAGAATCCATCGCAGACGTAAAGAAGTTTGTAAGCGTTGTTTCAATGTATGACTTCGAGGTCGATCTTTCATCGGGCAGATATGCAGTAGATGCAAAGTCTATCATGGGTATCTTCTCGCTTGACCTTTCAAACCCGATCACACTTACAGCTCATACAGACACTCCCGAGAAGTTCTTTGAGGAGATCAAGGGCTTTATCGTAGACTGATTTTAAATATTTGTTTACAAGGCAGGCGGACGTCCGAAAGGGTGTCTGCCTGCTTTTTTTTGTTTAATGAACGCTTGAATAGTTTCTGATTATGTGATATAATGAATGCAAAAGCATTCATTATAATGTATCTGAAAGCCCTTGCAGATACGCAGATCAGAGATCTGCTCCCTGCATATCGGGCAATTATATCACAACGCTGCGCTTTTGTGATATAATTAAGAAAAAAAGATAGTGAAAAAGATAGTGGAGGAATGTATATGATAATGACCGTTACTTTCAACCCTGCGATAGATTATGTCGTGCATACCGAAGGCTTTGCCCTCGGAGAAGTGAACAGATCATCTTCTGAGCAGATGTATTTCGGCGGCAAGGGGATAAATGTGTCCGTCGTGTTAAAAGAGCTTGGCGTAAGCTCTGTCGCCACAGGCTTTGTAGCAGGCTTTACTGGTCAGGCTATCGAAAAGGGTATCAGAGATATGGGGATAGAAACTGATTTTGTCAGACTGCCAAGCGGAAATTCAAGGATAAACGTCAAGATCAAATCTGGTCAGGAAACGGAGCTTAATGGTCAGGGACCTGATATAGATAACAAGTCTCTTGAAATGCTTTTTGAAAAGACTGACAAACTCAAAGACGGAGATACTCTTATACTTGCAGGAAGTATACCTTCAAGCCTTCCGTCGGACGTTTATGAGAGGATACTTCACAGAGTACATAGCAGAAATATCAGGACAGTCGTAGATGCGTCAAAAGACCTGCTGCTCAAAGTGCTCAAATATGAGCCTTTTCTCGTAAAGCCCAATAATATAGAGCTTGGAGAGATGTTTGGCGTTAAGCCTGAAACCGACGATGATATTGAAAAGTATGCCAGAAAGCTCAAAGACATGGGGGCTAAGAATGTTCTTGTATCAATGGCAGGCGACGGTGCTATGCTTATAGATGAAAACGGACATAAGCACCGGTGTGGTGTATGCAAAGGCAAGGTCATAAACTCGGTCGGAGCGGGAGATTCGATGGTCGCAGGTTTTGTGGCAGGGGTCATTTTGCAAGAGGACTGGGACGATGCGGTTCAGCCAGACTATGAATATGCGCTCAAACTCGGCACAGCCGCAGGCGGTGCGACTGCGTTTTCAGCCGGGCTTGCAACTAAATCAATGATAGAAAAGCTGATGTAATCCTATTATGAAAAAGGGCGCAGTTGATGTAAATGAGTGGGACAGCGGTCCTACCAAGTTCAATGGTCAGTGGGTACAGTTTGTGATGACCGATGATGATCTGTCCTCTATCACTATAAAGGCTACGGTAGTTGCCGATGAAAATACTACATGGGAATATCATCCTGTTGATCCCGATAGTGACGTTAATGAATATGTTGTGCTGAACTTCTTGGGTGCTCCCAACACGGTAACAACTACTGTTGCGGCTGAAGAGATCAATGCACAGATCGAGCCTGAGGAAGAAACAAAGCCTGTTGACGAGGATAAGCCTGCTGCTGTCGATACAGGTGATAAGAAGGGCGGCACCACAGATTCCAAAAAAACCACAGCTAAGAAGTCTGTCGCTAAGGCAAAGGTAACAGGTCTTTCCGCAAAGACATACACAGGCAAGGCACTCAAGCCTGCTGTAACCGTAAAGCTCGGCAGCATAAAGCTCAAGAAGGGCACTGATTATACTGTTTCCTACAAGAATAATAAGGCAGTTGGTAAGGCAACAGTTACTATAAAGGGCAAGGGCAAATATACCGGTACGCTTACAAAGACATTCAAGATAAACCCAAAGAAGACAAAGGTCAATAAAGTTACAAGTCCCAAAACAAAGCAGCTCAAGGTAACATATAAGAAAGTTAAGGGTGTTACAGGCTATCAGGTTACATTCTCAACATCAAAGAAGTTCACAAAGAAGACCACCAAGACTGTAACAGCTAAGCGCGCTTCTAAGACTTCAAAGCTCATCAAGAGCCTTAAAAAGGGCAAGACCTATTATGTTAAGGTAAGAACTTATAAGACTGTAAAGGGTACAAAGTATTACAGCAATTACACAGCAGTCAAGAAATTAAAGATCAAATGATCTGATCTGCATAGAATTATGGCTGACCTCGGATACGGGGTCAGCTTTTTGTATATTTGCGCTCATGATCGAATAAAATGCCATTAGGGAGGCGAGCAAATGATCAGAAAGATAGTAGCTTTTTTGCTGACAGCAGTATTTATTGTCACTGGTACCGGAAATGCCTGTGCAAAAGAAACAGACGACTATAAAAACATCGAGCAGCTGCTTAAAAGCACAGATTGTAAGCAAACAGCTGTTTACGAAGGAGTAACAGGGGAGTTCTTAGTACACAAAAACGGCAGCAAAAAGATATACATTTCACATCTTACCAAGCTGATGACGGCGCTTATAGTTTATGACAGGATAAAAGAGGGAAAAGCAGCACTTGATGAAAGATTCAAGACATCTGAGTATGCAAATTCCATGCAGGGCGTTCAGATCTGGCTCGATGCCGGCGAGGAAATAAGCGTAAGGGAGCTTATCTATGCTATCACGGTATCAAATGCAAATGATGCGGCGGTGGTGCTTGCTGAGGGCTGCTGCGGTGATGAAAAGAAGTTCGTGAGCCTTATGAACAGCCGTGCAAAAAAGCTCGGCATGAAAAATACATCATTTGCAGATTGTACAGGAATAAGTGAAAAAAACACCTCTACTGCAAAAGATCTCTGCCTGCTGACGGCTGAGCTTGTAAAAGAAAAGGTATTTGAGGAGTTCTTTAAAACAAGGATCACGACCGTGGGTCGTAAAGCATCACAGCTTGTCACGCAGAACAAGCTGATAGATAACTATAAAGGTATCTGCGGATATAAGGCGTTTTCCGGAGATAAGACCGGAGAAGTCGTATGCTGTGCATCAAGGCAGCGTGATATGATCGTATGCTGCGTTATGATAGGCGCTGATGATGAGGACGGGAAGTTCAAAGATGCCAAAAAGATAATGAACTACGCCTATGACCATTTTGAGATATACTACCCTGAAATACCGGAAGATGTCTATACTGAGATACCGGTCCTTCATGGGCAGAAAGGCAGCTGTAAAACATCAGTCGGCGCCTGTGACAGCATTATCATCGAAAGAGGCACATACAGACAGATATACACCGAGCATTCGCTTTGCGAAGAACTGTCAGCACCGGTCAGGAAAGGTGACAAGGTGGGCAGCTTGACATTCTATGACACAAAAGGGAGGATACTGTCCTGCGATATTATCGCCGCAGAAGAAGTAAACGAAATGGATATTGCCTTTGCACTTAAATCTTTACTGTACAATTTATTCAATATTTAGTTTTGAGTTTTGTTTAAATTTCCCAAAACTGGAGCGGCTTTAAATATTCACTTGAATTTTTTGCGATTTTATAGTATAATAAACTCATAATATATTATTGAAAGGGACGATAACTTTGTCTATCAAACTTAATACAAAATATCTTGATGGTTTCATCAAAGAACACGAGTATGAGGGTATGTATCCTATAATTACTGCTGCTCATAATAACCTTGCAAGCGGCAAGGGTCTTGGAAGTGATTTCCTCGGCTGGGTAGATCTTCCTGTAAACTATGACAAGGAGGAATTTGAGCGTATAAAAGCTGCTGCTGAGAGGATAAAGCAGAAGGCTGATATTCTTATAGTAATAGGTATCGGCGGTTCATACCTCGGCGCAAGGGCTGCTATCGAGCTTTTAAAGTCACCCTTCTATAATAATCTGAAGAAGGACACACCGGATATCTACTTTGTTGGTAATAACATCAGCCCTACATATTTAAGTGAAGTAATAAGCATATGCGAGGGCAGGGATATATGCGTGAATGTAATATCCAAGTCCGGTACTACTACAGAGCCTGCGCTTGCTTTCCGTATCTTCAAGAAAATGCTCGAGGATAAGTACGGCAAGGACGAGGCAAAGACCAGGATATTCGCTACTACCGACAAGGCAAGGGGTACGCTTAAAGAGCTTTCCGATACTGAGGGGTATGAAACATTCGTTATCCCTGATGACGTAGGCGGCAGATTCTCTGTACTTACAGCAGTCGGTCTTCTTCCGATAGCTGTTGCAGGCGCTGATATTGACAAGCTCATGAAGGGCGCTGCGGCTGCAAGAGAGAAGTATTCCCATAACGATGCCAATGACTGCTATCAGTATGCAGTTATCAGGAATATACTTTATAATAAGGGCAAGAGCGTTGAGATGCTCGTTTCCTACGATCCGTCATTCACAATGATGGCTGAATGGTGGAAGCAGCTCTTCGGTGAGAGCGAGGGCAAGGATAATAAGGGCATATTCCCGTCCTCCGCTACATTCTCGACCGATCTTCATTCGCTCGGTCAGTTCGTTCAGGACGGCTCAAGAGTGATGTTTGAAACTGTCATCGACATCAAAAAGCCTAAGATAGATATGTTCCTTGAAGATGATAAGGAGAACCTTGACGGTCTTAACTTCCTTACAAATCAGAATATGTCTGTTGTAAACAGGAAGGCTTTTGAGGGTACAGTGCTTGCTCATACTGAGGGCGGCGTTCCTAATATCATAATCGAAATGGACGAGATAAACGAGGAGAACGTCGGCGAGCTTATCTATTTCTTCGAGAAGGCTTGCGCACTGTCAGGTTACTGCTTAGGAGTAAATCCGTTTGACCAGCCGGGTGTTGAGAGCTATAAGAAGAATATGTTCGCACTTCTCGGCAAGCCCGGTTATGAGGATATGAAGTCTGAGCTTGAAGCTAAGCTCGGTTAAAGATGTAACTATTGAAAGATGCGTCTTTCATAAAATAAAATTGCCGTCAGGCGGAATGGAGTAAACTATGATAAATCTTATTACAGGTAAAAAAGGCACAGGCAAAACAAAGGTTTTAGTAGATGCTATAAAGGCATCAGTTGAAAAGGCAACAGGCAATATCGTCTGCATAGAGCGTGGAATGAAGCTCACATATGATATTCCTCACAGCGTAAGACTTGCTGATGCTGAGGAGTACGGCGTAAACAGCTTTGATGCACTTTACGGCTTTATAGCCGGTCTGCTTGCCGGCAACTACGATATTCAGGAGATATTTGTAGACGGTATCCTGAAAATAGGCGGCAGAGATTATGAAGCTCTTGGCGCTATGCTTGAAAAGGTAGCTCTCCTTACAAAGGACGTAAAGATGACTATTACAATATCTGCTGACGTTGAGGAGCTTCCTGCTAAGGTAAGGGCATTTATTAAATAATTATTTCAAATGCAAAAAAACTATTGACAAAACCGCTCAATTAGTTTATAATGGAATTTGTGATGTTTGAGGTGTTAAAATGATTCTGAAGCTGAGAAGGGTTTTTGAGGTACCCGGGGAGAGGAAGGATATTTCCTTCACCTGTGATCCGGAAAAGACCGGCTATCTTACAGATAAGACGTTTAGTACACCGATAAATGTTTCGGGCTGTGTCGTAAATCACGCAGGTGTTGTCGAGCTTTCGACAGACTGTAAGTTTGCGATGAAGCACGAATGTGACAGATGCCTGATAGAGTTTGAGAGGGAATATGATCTGCATTTTGAGCATACGCTTGTTCTGAAAGCCTATAAGGACGACGATCTTGTGGTATGCGAAAATGCCGAGCTTGATGTTGACGAGCTTGTAATAAATGATATTCTTCTTTCACTGCCTACCAAGATTCTTTGCAGGGACGACTGTAAGGGTCTGTGCCCTACTTGCGGAAAGGATCTTAATGAAGGCGGCTGCGAGCATACGCAGTCATAACAGGCATAGTGATAATGCTAATATGAGGAGGTGCCAAAATGGCAGTACCGAAGAGAAAAGTATCAAAGCAGAGACGTGATAAAAGACGTTCACAGGTCTGGAAACTCGATGCTCCTGCACTTTCCAAGTGCTCGAACTGCGGAGAGCTGACAGCGCCCCACAAGGTTTGCAAGAACTGCGGATTCTATAAGGGCGTACAGGTAATCAAGGTTGAAGACTGATTGTTGATTACCCATTTTGCGATAAAAGCAATTCATTGTAGGGCAGAGGGGTATAGATTTACTCCTCTGCTTTTTATTTGACTGATCGGGAGTAGGATATGTCTGTTGTAATTAAATCTGTCATACAGGGCAGTGATGCCGATAATGCGGGTATAAAAGCCGGCGATGAGCTTATAAGCGTAAACGGGCACGGTATTGAGGACGTGCTTGATTATATGTTCTATATCGCAGTAGACAAGGTCAGTCTGACTGTAAGGCGTGACGGCAGACAGCTAAGACGTGTTATCGAAAAAAGCGAGTATGATGATATAGGTCTTGAATTTGATACTTTTTTAATGGATAAAAAACGTTCATGCTCTAATAACTGTATCTTCTGCTTTATCGATCAGATGCCTAAGGGCATGAGGGAAACGCTGTATTTCAAGGACGATGATGCAAGACTTTCCTTTTTGCAGGGCAACTATGTCACGCTTACCAATCTTGATGATAAGGATATAGAGCGTATCATCAAAATGCGGCTCAATATCAACGTTTCGGTGCATACGACAAACCCTGAGCTGAGATGCAAGATGATGCACAACCGCTTTGCCGGCGAAAAACTCAAGTATCTGAAAATGCTGACGGACAGCGGCATCGAGCTTAACTGTCAGATAGTGTGCTGTCCCGGTATAAATGATGGCAAGGAGCTGCAAAGGACGCTTGATGATCTTGCGGCTATGATGCCTAATATCCAGTCAGCGGCAGTAGTGCCTGTGGGTGTTACAAAGTACAGGCAGGGGCTGTATCCGCTGGAGATATTTAATAAAGATACTGCAAGGGCGGTAATTGAGATCATTGAAGGTGTACAGGCAAAGTGCCTTGAAAAATATGGCAGAAGAATGGTCTTTGCGTCAGATGAGTTTTATGTGACAGCCGGGCTGGAGCTGCCTGATGCTGATTATTACGAGGATTATCCGCAGTATGAAAATGGTGTGGGGCTTATGCGTTCGCTTGAAGACGAGGTGGATGATGCCTTGTCTCAGACAGACATAAATAAAACAAACAGAAAGGTATCTCTTGTGACAGGAACGCTTGCAGGGGACTTCCATAAAAAACTGACTAAGAAAATAAGCGAAAGGATCGAAGGGTTTCAGTGTAACGTTTATCCGATAGTGAATAATTTCTTTGGCGAGACTATCACTGTCGCAGGGCTTATTACGGGCGGCGACCTCATAAGCCAGCTCAAAGGAAAGGATCTCGGTGATGAGCTTATCATACCAAAGGTCATGCTCAAAGCTGATGAGGATATTTTCCTTGATGATGTTACGCTTGATGAAGCGAGAAAAGCGCTTGATATAAAGATCACCCCTGTGTCAAATGACGGATTTGATTACGTCGATGCACTGTTAGGGGTATATGAGTAGCAGAAAGGAAAGGGATATAAATGGCATTACCGATAGTTGCCGTTGTCGGCAGACCAAACGTCGGGAAAAGTACGCTGTTTAATAAGCTGATAGGTCAGCGCCTGTCGATAGTTGAGGACACCCCCGGTGTCACAAGGGACAGGATATATTCAAAATGTGAATGGCTCGGACGTGAGTTTATGCTTGTTGATACAGGCGGTATCGAGCCTGACTCTGATGATGTTATACTTTCACAGATGAGAAGACAGGCAGAGCTTGCTATCACAAGGGCGGACGTGACTGTGCTTGTTACAGATGTAAGAACGGGTGTTACTGCAAACGACTACGAGGTCGCTGCGATGCTGCAAAAGTCCGGCAAGCCGATAGTTCTCTGCGTCAATAAATGTGATACGATAGGCGAGCCGCCTATGGAATTCTATGAGTTTTATAATCTTGGGCTTGGCGACCCGGTCGCAGTGTCTTCGGTTCACGGTCACGGCACGGGCGATCTGCTTGATGAAGTAATAAAGTACCTCCCGGAAGTAAAAGAAGAAACCTATGACGATGATGTTATAAAAGTCGCAGTTATAGGTAAGCCTAATGTCGGTAAATCTTCGATAATCAACCGTATCTGCGGTGAGGAAAGGGTGATAGTATCAAATATCGCCGGCACTACCAGAGATGCGACAGATACTGAGATAGAGAATGAAAACGGCAGGTTCGTATTCATAGATACAGCAGGCATCAGAAGAAAATCAAAGGTGCTTGACAGTGTTGAGAAATACAGTGTGCTGCGCTCCTATATGGCAGTTGACAGGGCAGATGTTGCAGTTATAGTTATAGATGCGGCAGAGGGTTTTACCGAGCAGGATTCAAAAGTCGCAGGCTATGCCCATGAAAAGGGCAAGGCTTGTATTGTCGCTGTAAATAAATGGGACGCCATCGAAAAAGACACAAAAACAATGGACGAGTACCGCAAAAAGCTCGAGGACGATTTCTCGTTTATGAGCTATGTGCCGTTTGTGTTTATTTCAGCAAAGACGGGGCTGAGGATAGAAAAGCTGTTTGACTATATAAAATATGTAGCCGAGCAGAATACTATCAGGATACCAACAGGCAGACTCAATGATGTGCTTGCATATGCTACTACAAGAGTCCAGCCGCCGTCCGATAAGGGCAGAAGACTGAAAATATACTATATGACACAGGCGTCTACCAAGCCGCCTACGTTTGTGTGCTTTGTAAACAGAGCAGATCTATTCCATTTCTCATATCAGAGATATATCGAGAATCAGATAAGAGAAACCTTTTCTCTTGATGCTACTCCTATCCGTATGAAGATAAGAGAGCGTGACACCAAAGATGTTAAATAAGGGGATAAAGCAGTGAACAGTTTTTTCAGTGTGTTATTTACAGTTGTTTTTTCCTATCTTGTAGGCAGTCTTAACTCTGCTATTATAGTATGCAGATTATGGAAAAAGCAGGATATTAGAGAATACGGCAGTAAGAATGCAGGTCTTACGAATGTGCTGAGAGTTTACGGTAAAGGTCCTGCACTTGCGACGCTTTTGTGCGATCTTGCAAAGGGCGTTATAGCAGTTGTTGTGTGCCGTATCATCGTGCATCAGGTGATAGGTGTTGAGTTTTTTGACGATCCGCATTTTATCGGATATGTTGCAGGGCTTTTTGTCATGCTTGGGCATTGCTTCCCGGTGTTCTACGGTTTCCACGGCGGAAAGGGCGTTTTGCTCGCAGCTACAACGCTCCTTGCGATAGACCCGCTGACCTGTGTACTGTCAGTCGCAGTATTTGCACTTATGGTCGCACTTACTAAGTATGTTTCGGTAGGCTCGATCTGTGCGGCGGTAGCTTACCCGACATTTACATTCATTATGCAGCATTTTGTCTATGATAAAGGCTATGCGGTGCTGCCGAACACTCTGGTCGCATTTCTTATCTGCGTGCTGATAATCTATCTTCATAAGCCTAATATACAAAGGCTTCTTGCCGGCACGGAAAATAAGTTCGGCGACAAAAAGAATAAAAAGGAATAATATCGGAGGGTCATGATATGGCTAAGATAACTATTTTAGGCTCGGGCGGTTTTGGACTTTCACTTGCAGTCATGTGTTCAAGGGCAGGGCATGATGTTACCGTGTGGAGCAAATTTCAGGACGAGATAGATACTATCAAAAGAACAGGTGAGCTGAAATCGAAGCTCCCCGGAGTTATAGTTCCGGAGAATGTTAGGCTCACGACCGATGTTTCTCTTGTAAAGGGCTCGGATATGGTGATACTCGGCATACCTTCTGCTTTTTGCAGGAAAGTGTGTGAGGAGGCAAAGCCCTACATCGGCAAGGATTCGATAATCGTTAATACCGCTAAGGGGCTTGAACCGGGTACGCTCAAACTCATGAGCGAGGTCACAGATGAATCCTTCCCCGAAAACAGGACAGCTATACTGTCAGGACCTTCCCACGCAGAGGAGATAGGCAGAGGGATACCTACTACGATAGTTGTCGCATCTGAGGACAGGGATGTTTCGTATTATGTTCAGAATACGCTTTCAAATAAGACATTCAGGATATATGTAAATGACGATATAGTCGGCTGTGAGATAGGTGGCTCACTCAAAAACATAATCGCACTTGCAGCAGGTGTATGTGACGGTCTGGGGCTTGGAGACAATACAAAGGCAGCCCTTATGACCAGAGGCCTTACGGAGATCGCAAGGATAGGTATGGCAATGGGCGCACAGCGTTCGACGTTCTCGGGGCTTTCGGGAATAGGAGATCTTATAGTTACCTGTACAAGTATGCACAGCCGCAACAGGCGTGCAGGCATACTTATAGGTCAGGGCGTCGCTCCTGATGAGGCTGTAAGGCGTGTTGGTACAGTCGAGGGATATGAGTGTACAAAAAACGCCTATGAGCTTTCAAAAAAGCTGGGTATCGAGATGCCAATAACTGAGCAGCTCTATGGTGTGCTATTCGGCGGTGTTTTGCCAAAGGATTCAATAATCACTCTTATGTCAAGACCTACAAAGAACGAAACAGAGGACGGGTTCCTCGGGAGGTAAGAAATGGTATACAGCTACACATTAAAAACCGAAAAGGAAAACTTTTACAATATCACAAGCTATGTCAGACAGGCACTCAATGAGAGCATGGTAGAAAGCGGCATAGCGGTAGTTTACTGCCCTCATACGACAGCAGGCATAACTATCAACGAGAATGCAGACCCAGATGTAGTGACTGATCTTCTGTATGCTATCGACACTACATTCCCGGACAGATACCAGTTCAAGCACGCTGAGGGCAATTCAGCTGCACATCTTAAATCAAGCGTTATCGGCAATTCCGTTACCGTCATCATCGAGGACGGCAGACTTTTGCTTGGCACTTGGCAGGGGATATATTTCACCGAGTTTGACGGACCGAGAACGAGGAATTTCTTTGTGAAGATACTAAAAGGTTAATCAATTGACAGCCGTTTTCCCGACGGCTGTTTTGTTTTGTATAAAAACAATTAAAAAACGGTAACAATGCTTTACATTTGAGGGAAAATATAGTATAATAGATAATGGCGGATTTTAAAATTAACTAAGGAGTGTGGCTTATGGAACCTAAATACAAAAGGATACTTTTAAAGCTCAGCGGCGAGGCGCTCGCAGGAAAGAAAAAACAGGGGCTTGATTATGAGATAATCAATACCTTTGGCAAAAGCATCAAGAAATGTGTCGATGCCGGTGTTGAGATAGGTATAGTAGTAGGCGGCGGCAACTTCTGGAGAGGAAGATCAAGCGGCGCTATGGACAGGACAAGGGCTGACCATATCGGTATGCTTGCAACTGCTATGAACGCACTTGCTGTTGCTGACGGTCTTGAAAATCTTGGTATGGAGGTAAGGGTCCAGACTGCTATCTCGATGCCGCAGGTGGCTGAGCCTTATATAAGAAATAAAGCTATGCGTCACTTTGAAAAGGGCAGGGTAGTTATTTTCGGCTGCGGGACCGGTAATCCGTTTTTCTCGACCGACACGGCTGCTGCACTGAGAGCTGCCGAGATAGAAGCGGATATATTCTTCAAGGCTACTATGGTAGACGGCGTGTATGATAAAGACCCGCATAAGTATTCAGACGCTGTTAGATTTGATAAGCTCACATTCAATGATATTCTTTCAAAGGGGCTCAAGGTAATGGATTCTACCGCTGCCGCACTTTGTCAGGATAATAATGTTCCGATACTTGTATTCGATCTTTCAAGACCGGATAATATATATGATGCCTGCATGGGTAAACAGATAGGCACTATCGTTGAATAAGAAAAGAGGTAAGCATTATGAATGAAATAATCAATAAAGCACAGGAAAAAATGGATAAATCCCTGAATGTCCTTATAGCTGACTACGGTACGATAAGAGCCGGCAGAGCAAACCCCGGCGTTCTTGATAAGGTGACTGTGGATTATTATGATACTCCTACACCTATAAATCAGCTCGCTACTGTTTCTGTAAGCGAGGCAAGGGTGCTTGTCGTTCAGCCGTGGGATAAGACGCTGCTCGTGCCTATCCAGAAGGCTATACAGGCGTCTGATGTCGGTATCAATCCTCAGAACGACGGATCTGTTTTGCGTCTTATGTTCCCTCAGATGACTGAGGAGGACAGAAAGAAGATAGTTAAGGAAGTCAAGAAAATGGGCGAGGACACAAAGGTGGCTGTCCGCTCTATCAGACGTGATGCGATCGACAAGATCAAGAATATGAAGAAAAAGAACGAGATCACCGAGGACGATGTAAAGAACGGTGAAGAGAAAATACAGAAGGTAACAGATAAAATGGTAAAGAAAATAGACGAAACTGTTGCCGCAAAGGAAAAGGAAGTTCTTTCTATCTGATAAAGGGGTCGTGTAATGGCTAAACCTATAAAAACCACACTTCCGCCCGGAATGGCAGTCCCGGTGCATATCGGCGTTATAATGGACGGTAATGGCAGGTGGGCTAAAAAGCGTGGTATGCCCAGAAAGGTCGGTCACCGAGAGGGGGCTAAGAATTTCAGGGCTATAACGAGATATGCAAAGGCTCTTGGTGTCAAATATATAACCTTCTATGCTTTTTCAACTGAAAACTGGAAAAGACCGCAGGACGAAGTCGATGCGATAATGGAGCTTTTTGAAAAGTACCTTGATGAGGTCAGGGATTTCATTGAGGAAAATATAAGAGTAAGGTTTATAGGCGACAGGTCTATGCTGTCTGAAACTTTGCAGAAGAAAATGAAAAGCGTTGAGGAGGATTCACTTGACTTTGACTCTATGACGCTTGTGCTTGCTATCAATTACGGCGGCAGGGACGATATATGCCATTCTGTAAAGAATATCGTTCAGATGGCGATAGACGGCAAGATAAAAGCAGACGATGTGACCGAGGATATGATAGAGCAAAACCTCTACACCGAGGAGATACCGGCGGCTGATCTTATTATCAGACCGAGCGGAGAGCAGAGACTGTCTAATTTTCTTATATGGCAGTCGGCATATGCTGAGTTTTATTATACAAATATCCTTTGGCCTGATTTTAGGGGCAAGGATCTTGAAGATGCGATAATCGCATTTAATGAAAGAAACAGAAGATACGGGGGCGTTTGACAGAAAATGAAAACAAGGATAATATCAGCGGCAGTGGCGATAGTTATTGCTGTAATAATGCTTGCGCTCCATAACACTTTTGTTTTTGAACTGGCAATAGGCTTTCTGGCTGTTGTCGCACTTATGGAGCTGTTCAAGGCGACTAAGCTCGACAGACTTGTGATACAGACAAGTATCTGCTACGCATATGCGGCACTTGTGTGTATAGGGCATATTTTCCCGGTGACAGCCGCCAAGATGCATTATGGTGAGCTTATAATGGGGCTTTTCGTCATCTGCCTGTTTGTGAGCTTCTTTAAATACCATGAGAAGATAAAGTATCAGCAGCTTATAAACCTTCTTGCGTTCGGTTACTTTATACCCTTTGCGTTTGAAGCACTTCTTAAAATGAACGACCGTGAGCATGGTCTGTTTATGGTAGTGATAACACTTTGCGGTGCATGGCTTGCTGACTCGGGTGCTTATTTTGCAGGTACGTTCTTTGGCAAGACTAAGCTCTGTCCCAAGATCTCACCTAAAAAGACGGTCGAGGGTCTTGTCGGCGGCGTTATCTCTAACGGAGTTATCCTTATAATAGTCGGGCTTATATACGACTTTATCTTAAAAGGGCCTGAGCTTAATTATTTAGGTTTGTTTGTAGCCGGTATGCTGTGTGCGCTCATAGGTCTTGTAGGAGATCTGAGTGCATCGCTCATAAAGCGTCAGACAGGCATAAAAGACTACGGTAATATAATGCCGGGTCACGGCGGTGTTATGGACAGATTTGACAGTGTTATACTTGTAGCACCGTTTATGTATTATGTATTCTCTCTGGGAATGATAATGTAAATATGATAGGGGGAGTCGTATAAAACGGCTGCCCCTTTAAGTGTTATATACAGAGGCTTTTGTAAAGCTGTTAAAAGGGAATGAGATCATGAAGACTATTACTATACTCGGCTCTACCGGCTCTATCGGTACGCAGTCATTAGATGTCTGTAAAAAGCATAGAATTAGAGTGGCGGCTGTTTCCGCCAATAAGAATGTCAAGCTGCTGGCTCAGCAGGCAAAGGAATTTGAGGTGCAGTATGCGTGTATCGCAGATGAAACACTTGCGCCTGAGCTTGAAGAGCTTCTTGCCGGCAGCGGTATAAGAGTTCTGGCAGGTCATGACGGTATCATGCAGATAGCATCGCTCGACAGTGTTGATATAATGCTAAATTCGCTTGTGGGAATGGTCGGGCTGGAGCCTACTCTTGCGGCAATTGAAAAAGGAACTAACATCGCCCTTGCCAATAAAGAAACACTTGTTGCAGGCGGTAAGCTGGTAATAAACAGGGCAAGACGCAAAAATGTAAGGATATACCCTGTTGACAGCGAACATAGTGCAATATTTCAGTGCCTGCAGGGGAATAATATAAGAGATCTTAAAAAGATAATACTTACAGCGTCCGGCGGTCCTTTTTATGGTATGAAAAAGAAAGACCTTGAAAAAGTCACGATAGAGCAGGCTCTTTCTCACCCTAATTGGGCAATGGGCAATAAAATTACCATAGACTCTGCTACAATGATGAATAAGGGGCTTGAATTTATAGAAGCGCTCTGGCTGTTTGATCTTGAACCGGAGCAGATAGAGGTAGTCGTTCACAGGCAGAGTATCGTTCATTCGGCAGTCGAGTATAACGATAATGCAGTTATCGCACAGCTTGGTGTGGCAGATATGAGGATACCGATACAGTATGCACTACTGTTTCCTCAGAGGGTGGAGTGCCCGGTCGAGCAGCTTTCTCTCACAGATATTGGCACACTGACTTTTGAAAAGCCCGATCTTGAAACTTTTGACTGCCTGTCTGCCTGCATAAAGGCAATAACGAAGGGCGGTAATCTCCCGGCGGCGGTAAACGGTGCTAATGAGGAAGCGGTAGGGCTTTTCCTTGATAAGAAGATAGGTTTTTTAGATATAGGCACACTGGTGAGCAGATGTCTTGAAAGTACAGAATATAAAGAAATAAATGATCTCTCAGATGTTCTTGAAGCGGATATGTTCGCTCGTGAATTTGTCAGAGAAAACTACGATAAGCTATAAACAGATATTGAAAGGACAAAAAGAATGGGAGCAGTCAGTATCATAATCGCAATACTTATTTTCGGTATAATAATTGCTATACACGAGTTCGGGCATTTTGCCGTGGCGAAGCTCAGCGGCGTAAAGGTCAATGAGTTTTCTCTCGGAATGGGTCCGTGTATCTTCAAAAAGCAGAAAGGTGAAACTCAGTATTCTATCAGAGTATTGCCGATAGGCGGCTACTGCGCTATGGAGGGCGAGGACGCAAAGAGCGAGAATGAAAGAGCTTTCTGTAATAAATCTATCCCCAAGAGGATAGCGATAGTCGTTGCTGGAGCGGCGATGAATCTTATCCTCGGTTTTGTACTGCTCGTTGTTACGACTGTTATCAATGCACCTATAACAACAACTCAGGTCAACTGGTTTGAAGATAATGCAAAGTCACAGTCTACCGGCTTGCAGATCGGTGATGAGATAGTAAAGTGCAATGGTATGACGATCTTTACAGATATGGATCTTTCCTATCAGTTTCAGACTGATGAGGACGCTAAGTTTGACCTCGTGGTAAAAAGAGACGGCGAGAAGATAGAGCTTAATGACGTTGAGTTTGCAAAAAGCGACGGTGTGCTCCATATCGATTTCAAAGTTAAGCCGCAGAGTGCTAACCCTCTTTCGGTCGCATCGTATGCTGTCAGGAAAACTCTTTCCTATGGCAGACTGATATATATTTCACTCGGCGACCTTATCGGCGGCACTTATCATATCAATGACCTTTCAGGTCCTGTCGGAATAGTCGATGCGATAGGTGACGTTATAAGCAATGAAACCAAGGAAAGCAGTATCGACTGGGCAGCACTTATAGACAGTATCCTGTCTATGGCGGCGTTTATTACTATCAATGTCGGGCTTTTCAATCTCCTGCCGCTGCCTGCGCTCGACGGCGGAAGACTCGTGTTCCTGATAATCGAAGCTGTAAGAGGAAAGCCTGTAAAACCAGAGCATGAGGGCATGGTGCATTTTATAGGTATCGCACTTCTGATGATACTAATGGTGATAGTGACCTTCAACGATATTAAAAGACTGTTTTAAAGGAGTTTTGAATTATGCGTAAATGCAAGGCAGTTAAAGTCGGCGGACTCACACTTGACGGTGAAAGAATATTTATCCAGTCGATGCTCAGTGTCCCCTCAACGGATATTGAAGGCTCGGTAAGACAGGCACTTGAGCTTGAAGCGGCTGGCTGTGAGATATTAAGGGCAGCGATACCCAATATGGACGCTGTTGCACTTATCCCGGCGATAAAGAAAAAGATAAGCATTCCGCTCGTTGCGGATATACATTTTGACTACCGCCTTGCAGTTGCAGCAGCACAGGCAGGTATAGATAAGATAAGGATAAACCCCGGCAATATCGGCAGCAGGGATAAAGTCCTTGCCGTTGTAAAGGAGTGCAAGTCCCGTAATATCCCTATCAGGATAGGCGTAAACGGCGGTTCTCTCGAAAAGGATATACTTGCTAAATATGGGCATCCTTGTGCAGAAGCACTGGTCGAGAGTGCTATGGGTCATGTAAGGATACTTAAAGAGTGTGATTTTGATGATATTGTCATCTCACTTAAATCATCTGATGTGCCTACTATGATAAAGGCATACAGACTGCTGGCTGAGCAGTGTGATCATCCGCTGCATTTAGGTGTCACAGAAGCCGGTACAGAGCGTATGGGACTTATAAAATCAGCTGTCGGGATAGGCTCGCTCCTTTGTGACGGTATAGGTGAAACTATCAGGGTGTCGCTCACAGATGACCCCGTAAAGGAAATATACGCTGCAAAGGATATTCTCAAAGCTGTCGGCAAGGGCGAGGGCGTGAAGATAGTTTCCTGCCCGACCTGCGGAAGAACAAGGATAGACCTTGTGTCACTTGCAAAAAAAGTCGAAGCCGCTTTGAAGGATAATGATAAGAATATAACAGTTGCCGTAATGGGCTGCGTCGTCAACGGCATAGGTGAAGCCGGTGAAGCTGATATTGGCATTGCCGGCGGTGACGGCTGTGCTGTGCTGTTCAAGCACGGTAAGCAGCTTCGCAAGGTCGATGAAGCGGACGCTCTGCCGGCACTTATTGCCGAGATAGACAAGCTGTAAAATACATAATAAAGGAGGCTGCCCTTTCTGGGGCTGCAATATGTCTGATAAAACACTGAAAGAATTATTTGATGGATATAAAGAGCTGATACCTGCTGAGCTTGAAAACGGTAAGGTGCTTAAGATCACATTCTATGAACGTGAGAGCAGGGTAGAAGTCGTTGCTGCATTCGGTACTGTTGTCAGCCACGACAATACTGAGCTTTTTGAACTTCGTGTCGGCAGGGAGATGAGGATCGGCAAGCTGATACTTCTCCCGAAATTCACACCCGATCTTCTTAGTGAAGAAGTAATGCCGCTGGTATTTAGTCATCTTCGTTCACGCTTTCCGCTCGTCAATGGCTTTTTTGACGGGTGTGGTGTGAGATTTGAAAACGGCAATATCAATATCACCCTCAGAAACGGCGGGTATTCAATGCTTTCGAGCCTGCATATCGAGCAGGTACTGCCGCAGCTTATTTATGAGCTTTTCAGTACAAAGATGACTGTCAGCTTTGACGGTGTGCTTGAAATAGATGAAGCGCAGTATGATGCTGCACTCGAACAGATGATAAATAATGTTTCATCAGAAAATAATGGTCTTTACGCAGACGGTATCAAAAACCCCAGGTCAGCAAAGCCTAAAAAGCCTGAACCGATCGTTAATCAGAACGGTGCAGAGATAAATTACCGTTCATTCAGCGCAGATTTTACAAGACTGTCACTGCTTGCTGATGATGCGGTCGTTTTGAAGGGTGCGCCTATTCTTTCTGATACGGAAGTAACAGCGATGAAAGAGCTTGCACTCGAAGAGCGTGAAAATGTCACCGTCTGGGGAGATGTATTCAGTATAGAATCAAAAGAGACCAAGACCGGTATGCTGATAGCAGTAATGTATATCACAGACTATACAGGTTCATTCTCTGTCAAGCTGATAGGCTCAAACAAAAAGGGCAAGTATGTAAAATATACCAGGGTGCAGCTTGAATCACTTCTTGAAAAGATCAAAAAAGGCAGTACCTTGATAATCACAGGTAATGTCGAGAACGATGATTTTGACCATTCTTTCAACATTATGCCTGAAAATATCATGCTTGTCAAACGTATGAAGACAAAAGACAATGCAGAGGTAAAGCGTGTTGAACTGCATTGCCATACAAATATGTCGAGCATGGATGCGCTTGCCCCGGCAGGAAAGCTCGTTGACCGTGCATTTGAGTGGGGTCATAAGGCTATCGCTATTACCGACCACGGTGTAGTGCAGGGCTACCCTGATGCTATGAACGCCACCGCAGATATAAGAAAAAACGGCGGAAGCTTCAAGACTATCTACGGTATCGAAGCCTATCAGATCAATGACGAGATACAGATAATGAAAGGCAGGGACAGCCGTAAGCTCACAGATGAGATAATAGTTTTCGACCTTGAAACGACAGGTACTTCTGCTAATACTGAACGTATTATCGAGATAGGTGCTGTCAAGATAAGAAACCTCGAAGTAGTCGATACCTTCAATATCTTTGTAGACCCTGAGCGTGAGATTACGCCATTTATCACCAAACTCACAGGCATTACAAACGATATGGTAAAGGGTGCTGACAAGGAGGTCGAAGCACTTAAAAAGTTTATGGAGTTTACAGGTCAGAGCCCTGTTCTTGTTGCACATAATGCGGATTTTGATACGGGCTTTATAAACTCCTGTGCTACAAGAAATAATATAGATTTTAAATTCTCTGCTATTGACACACTTCCAATGGCACGCTGTATGCTGCCCGGTCTTTCAAGGCATAAGCTCGATACAGTTGCCAAGCATCTTAAAGTCGGGGATTTCAACCACCACAGAGCCTGCGATGACGCAGATGTTTTAAGCCGTATTTTCAGAAAGCTCTGTGAGCGTCTGATAGATGAAAACCCAGGCGAAGCTCTTACCTGCGACAGACTCAATTCACTTCTTAAAATAGATAATGCCAACAGCATAAAAAACAGCTTCCACCAGATAATACTTGTAAGGAATAATACAGGACTCAAAAATCTGTACAAGCTCATCTCAATGTCAAATCTCAACTATTTCAGGGGCAACCCGAGGATACCGAAATCAAAGCTCTCGGAGCTGCGTGAGGGTCTTATTGTCGGCTCTGCCTGCGAAGCAGGTGAGCTTTTCCGTGCAGTCTATGCCGGCAGACCGTGGAGCGAGCTTTGTAAGATAGCGAGCTACTACGACTATCTTGAAATACAGCCTGACGGCAATAATATGTTTATGCTGAGAAAAGGCGATGTACAGAACGTCGAGCAGCTGCACGATTTTAACCGTACTATAATCAAGCTCGGCGAAGAGCTTGGTATCCCTGTCTGTGCTACGGGCGATGTACATTTTCTTGATAAAGGCGATGCGATATTCAGAGCAATATTGCAGTCTGCGAAGTATTCCGACTGTGATAATCAGCCGCCGCTTTATTTGAAAACGACAGAGGAGATGCTTGAAGATTTTGCGTACCTTGGCAAGGAAAAGGCATATGAGGTCGTAGTCACCAATACAAATCTTATTGCTGATATGATAGACCCCGATGTTAAGGCTTTCCCGAACGGTACATATACTCCGTACATCGAGGGCGCTGTAAGAGAGCTTCAGGTCATCTGCTGGAAGAAATGCTGCTCTATCTACGGCGACTGTGATCCTGACAGTATAGAGATACCCGAAGGAGAGGATATAGATGTTTCGCAGTATTTCGAGGGTCATATACCGGAAATAGTTTTCAAACGGCTCAAACGTGAACTTGACTCTATCATAAAGCACGGCTTTGCAGTTTTGTATATGATCTCGCAGAAGCTCGTTGCCAATTCCAACGAGAACGGCTATCAGGTCGGCTCCCGTGGCTCGGTAGGGTCGTCATTCGTAGCGTCTATGTCAGGTATTTCAGAAGTCAACCCCCTTATGCCGCACTATGTCTGCCCGAAATGCAGACACAGCGAGTTTATTGAGGACGGCTCTGTCGGCTCGGGCTTTGATCTGCCGCCGAAGGATTGCCCGGAGTGCGGCACGGATATGATGCGTGACGGACATGATATTCCTTTTGAAACGTTCTTAGGCTTTGACGGCGATAAAGCTCCTGATATAGACCTTAACTTCTCGGGCGATTACCAGTCAAAGGCTCATAAGTATACAGAAGAGCTTTTCGGTCAGGATCATGTTTTCAAGGCAGGTACTATCTCGGGCGTTGCGGATAAGACGGCGTTCGGGTATGTAAAGAACTATCTTGAAGAGCGCCATATCACCGTGCATAAAGCTGAGATGCAGAGATTGATAAACGGCTGCCTTGATGTCAAGCGTACTACCGGTCAGCACCCCGGCGGTATGGTAGTTATACCGAGCGACTATGAGGTGTATGACTTTACCCCGGTGCAGCACCCGGCAGAGAAGGTGGATTCTGATATTGTAACTACACACTTTGACTTCCATTCGCTGCATGATACTATATTAAAGCTCGATGAGCTTGGACATGATGTTCCGACTATATATAAATATCTTGAAAAATTCTCCGGTCTTGACATCACCAAAGTTCCTATGTCAGACCCCGATGTGTATTCACTCTTTACATCGCCGAAGGCTTTGGGTGTCACTGAAGAGGACATCAACTGCCAGACAGGTACTCTCGGTATACCTGAAATGGGTACGCCGTTTGTAAGAGGGATGCTGCTTGAATCAAAGCCTAAGAATTTCTCTGACCTGCTTCAGATCTCCGGGCTTTCACACGGTACAGACGTATGGCTCGGCAATGCACAGGAGCTTATTGCAAACGGTACCTGCGATATTTCAAATGTTATCGGTACCCGTGACAGTATCATGACATATCTTTTATATCACGGTGTCGAGCCTAAGCTGTCGTTCAAGATCATGGAGATAACCCGTAAGGGTAAAGCGCCTAAGCTGCTGACAGAGGAAATGAAGCAGACGATGCGTGACCACAATGTACCTGAATGGTATATCGACAGCTGTTTGAAGATAAAGTATATGTTCCCGAAGGCACACGCTGCGGCGTATGTAACTGCTGCGATACGACTGTGTTGGTTCAAGGTGCATCAGCCGCTTGTGTTCTATGCGTCTATCTTTACCGTGCGAGGGGAGGATTTTGATGCTGAGAGCGCTGTCAAGGGTACATATCAGGTAAGGAATAAAATGGAAGAGATAAAGAATATGCCGAAAGAGGAGCGCACCGCAAAAGACGAGGGCGTTCTTGAAACGCTTATGCTCATAAACGAGATGCTGTCCCGTGGATATGAGTTTTTGCCGGTAGATATATTCAAATCTCACTCAAAGATCTATCAGATAGAAGATGGTAAGATAAGGCTGCCTTTCTGCTCTATAAAGGGCGTAGGCGGAGCTGCTGCCGAGAGCCTTTATGAAAAGGCGAAGAGCGGCGACTTTATCTCCGTTGAGGAATTCAGACTGCAAAGCGGTGTGTCTAACTCGGTAATAGATATGCTGGTCGAGAACGGTGCATTCGGTGATATGCCCCTTGAAAACCAGATGACGCTCTTCTGATAGGAAATATAAACAAATAACTTGATGAGTATTAGTATAGTTTGTATATATTTGCGTCTTGACAAACCGAATATAATATGGTAATATATTACTATGCTAATACTTTACTATGATAAAGTAGGCGGTATATGACTTTGGACGATATGAAAAAACAGGCAGAGGACATTGTAACCAAAGCTGTCAATTATATATCTGACTATGATGCGCAGGGGCTGATGTCCGTATCCCGGATAATACCTCAGTGGTGTGTAGACGAAAATACACATCAATATGTATCACAGTCATATGGCATGAACAGATTCTTTGAATGGCTTAGTGATTTTTTTCTTGATCGTAAGGATGATAAGGAATGTTTCTATATCAATAAAGTCGATCCGTATCTGTTTTGTCAGATAAGCATTGATGAATGTGTGAATCACTGCGGCTTTCTTTGTGTGCATTATACTCCGCTGTCTAATTTTGTGACTATCGAAGAATTTGATCTCGAGTTTATGTTTTTTATTGATAGTGACAGAAAGCTAAAGAATTATTTCTATTTAAAACCAAATATATGTAAAGGACTGATTTTATGAAAAAATATGACCTGCTGACCCCCGAGGGTACAAGGGATCTGTTGTTTGAAGAATGCCTTGCAAGGCGTGATGTAGAAAAGCGGATCAAAGAGCTGTTTTCGCATTTTGGGTACAGTGAGGTAGTTACTCCCGGTCTTGAATTCTTCGATGCTTTTAACGGCAGTACAAGGAATTTCCAGACTGAGAATCTTTATAAAACGTTTGATTCAAAGGGCAGGATAATCGTTATGCGTCCTGATTCTACTATCCCGATAGCAAGACTTGTATCGACAAGACTTAAAGATGCTATACTTCCGCTGCGTCTTTACTATAATCAGAGGATATATGAAAACAACGCCCTTTTAAAAGGCAGGTCTGATGAGACAGTACAGGCTGGTATAGAGCTTATAGGCGGCGAGAACAGCAAGCGTGCTGATTATGAGGTACTTTGTACAGCAGTCGAGGCGCTTGCGATGTTCGATAAGGATAATTTCAGATTAGAGCTTGGGCATATAGGTTATTTCAAAGAGCTTGTCACAAAGCTCGATGCCGATGATAATGCAAGGGAAGAGATAAGGATACTGATCTCAACAAAGAATTACCCTGCGCTTGTCGATCTGCTCGACAGCTTCGGTGATAACGAAGTCACAAGGGCGTTAAAGCAGCTCCCAAGGCTTTTCGGCGGCGCAGAGGTGTTTGAAAAAGCAGCATCTATCTATACAGATGAAAAGATAAATGCTATCCTTTCAGAGCTTAAAGAAGAGTATGAGCGTCTTTCAAGCCTTGGCTATGAGGGCAAGATATCAGTCGATCTTGGTATCGTCAGCCATACCGATTATTATACCGGAATTGTGTTCAAGGGGTATCTTTCTGAGGTGGGCAAGTATGTCCTGAAGGGCGGAAGATACGATACGCTCCTTGGGGAGTATGGATTTGATAATCCGGCAGTAGGCTTTGGCGTTAATGTTGACGGCATTACAAGGCATCTTGAAAAGATAGGAGATCATTATTCACTTAAAACTCCTGACGCTGTTGTTTACGGTGAAAAGGGTCATGTGGTCGAAGCGATAGCTTATGCAAGAAATCTTGCAAGGGATGGTAAAACAGTCGAGAATTCGCTGTTCGATACACTTGATGAAACAAAGGTATATGCTGTGAGCAAGGGTATCAAAAAGGTGATAACTGTTGGGGAAGACGTAAAAGAAATAGATGTGTAAGGGGTACAATAAATGAATAAACCACTGAGAATAGCTCTTACAAAGGGCAGACTTGAAAAGGATACAGTCGGTCTTTTTGAGAAGATAGGCTTTGACTGTACAGCAGTGAGGGAAAAGGGCAGAAAGCTCATTCTCCCGATAGATGACGGCAGGATAGAGGTAGTCCTTGCAAAGGCAAATGATGTTATTACATATGTTGAGCATGGTGTGTGTGATATGGGCGTTGTCGGCAAGGATACTATAATGGAGATGCAGGGCAAGTTTTTTGAGCTTGCAGATCTGGGATTTGGCAGATGTAAATTTGCACTTGCCACCAAAAAAGGTCATAGATTCTACGGCGGATATGGTGTAAAGACTATCGCTACGAAATACCCGAATATCACAAGAAATCACTTTGAGAGCAAGGGCATGGACGTCGAGATAGTCAAGATAGAAGGCTCGGTAGAGCTTGCACCGCTTTTAGAGCTGTCTGACGGTATAGTCGATATAGTTGAAACTGGTACGACTCTTAAAGAAAACGGTCTTGAAGTGATAGAGGATATATGTCCTGTATCTGCAAGACTTATCGTTAATATGGTGAGCATGAAGCTCAGACAGCAGGAGATAGAAAAGCTCGTAGAGCTTATAGACAAAAACTTATAAAGGATTGATAACAATGGCACTTATAAAGAAAATATATGTAAACGGCAAGGACGAAAAAGAGTTTTTCAAAAACGTTGAAAAGCGTGCAGGAGAAACAGATAAAAAAGTAACTGCAACAGTCAGTGAGATAGTTGAAAATGTAAAGGAAAACGGCGATAAGGCTGTAAAAGAGTATACTGAAAAATTCGACGGTAAGCTGCCTCAGTATTACGAAGTACCGAGAGAGGTCATAAATGACGCTCTTACCGAAGCAGATCAGGATCTTGTCAATGCACTTTTGAACTGTATCGAGAATATAACCGCTTTCCACCAGCGCCAGAAGTCACAGAGCTTTGTTGATCCGCAGGCAAACGGTGTTATCCTCGGTCAGAGGGTACGGGGTCTGCACAGGGTAGGTCTTTACGTTCCGGGCGGTACAGCGGCTTATCCGTCATCTGTGCTTATGAATGCAGTACCTGCAAAGATTGCAGGTGTCGGTGAGATAATCATGGTAACACCTCCGCTCAAGGACGGTACGCCTAATAAGGATATACTTGTAGCTGCTGCACTCTGCGGCGTTGACAGGGTATTCTTGGCAGGCGGCGCTCAGGCGATAGCTGCACTTGCTTATGGTACAGAGGAGATACCGAAGGTAGACAAGATAGTAGGCCCCGGAAATATCTTCGTTGCGACAGCAAAGAAACTGCTCTACGGCACAGTTGATATAGATATGGTCGCAGGGCCGAGCGAGATACTTATTGTAGCTGACGACAGCGCTGCACCTAAATATGTAGCTGCCGATCTTATGTCACAGGCAGAGCATGACAGACTTGCATCTGCAATACTTATCACGACCAGTGAGGAGCTTGCAGATAAGACTGCAATAGAACTTGAAAGACAAATGGCTGCGCTTGAAAGAAAAGAGATAATCGAGTATTCGCTTTCAGAGTATGGCGCTATGATAATCTGTAAAACAAGGGAAGAGGCTTGCGATATAGCAAATGCCTTAGCTCCCGAGCATCTTGAAGTGCTGTTTGAGAACCCTATGGAATATGTCGGCAGACTTGATAACGCAGGCTCAGTATTCTTAGGACAGTACGCACCCGAACCTCTCGGCGATTACTATGCAGGACCTAACCACGTTCTTCCTACAAGCGGTACTGCAAGATTTTTCTCACCTCTTGGTGTCAACAGCTTTGAGAAGCGTTCGAGCTTTATCTACTATACCGAGGACGCTCTGAGAAATGCTAAGGACGATATAGTTTTAGTAGCAAACAGAGAGGGTCTTACAGCTCACGCAAATGCTATCAAGGTAAGGTTTGAGTAATAATGCCTGATAGTCTTGCGGCTTTGCTCATCGGTGCTGCCTGTGTGGGAGTGATGCCCATGCTTTATATGGCTGTTTACAGGCTATACCTTAAAATAGCATATAATGAAGCGGCAGGCACGGTCCTGAGCAGAGATGAGAGCTTTAAGCGTTTAAAATTCAAAGGCTTTAAAAGGGAAGATGTTGATGATCTTCCCTTAAAGGCGTTTGTTGAGTTTGATACCTCAGACGGCAAGGTAGTAGTTGAAAGCGTCTATGAATACGACAACGAAGAATATGAACGTGTATTTGCGTCTAAACAGGCAGCAGTGCTGTTTGACCGTAAGCACCCGGATAAGAACTATGTTTTAAAAAATGAATACAAAAGACGTTTTATCAAAGTTTCTGTCGGGTTTTTGGTTTTTGCACTTCTTGCCGCAGTTGCCCAGATAACTGCATTTATCTATCTTGGAATGTTGTAGATCGGAGGGAATATGAAAACTGTAATTATCTACGGTCAGAGCCACGAGGGTACGACCTGCCATATTGCAAGACTTCTTGCCGGCAAGCTAAACAGTGAAGTGACAGAGTTTTTTCTTCCGAGAGACTTTGGAGAATTCTGTATCGGCTGCACGACCTGCTTTGTCAAGGGTGAGGATAAATGTCCGCACTTTAAAAAGCTCGACCCGATAACAAAGGCTATCGACGAAGCAGATGTTATAATACTTGCAAGCCCTGTTTATGTTTACCATGCGACAGGCTCTATGAAAGCGTTTCTTGACCATTACGGCTATCGCTGGATGGCGCACAGACCTGATGAAAGAATGTTTAAAAAACAGGCAGTGTGTATCTCAACAGCTGCCGGTGCAGGTACAAAAAGCACCAATAAGGATATGGCAGACAGCACCTTTTTCTGGGGCTGTGCTAAAACATATACATTAGGCTTTGGTGTTGCAGCTACCTGCTGGGACGAAGTGAGCGATAAAAAGAAAACCAAAATAGAGGATAAAACAACTGCCATTGCAAATAAGCTGAAAAAGAATATCGGCAAAGTAAAGCCGACACTCAAAACAAAGGGCTTTTTCGCCATAATGCGAATGATGATGAAAAACGGCTGGAATAAGCTCGATATGGAACACTGGAAGCAAAAGGGCTGGCTTGAAAAAAATCGCCCGTGGAAATAATAGATCAAGGTGATAGGTATGAGAATTGGTGAAATAACAAGGACTACAAAGGAAACTGATATTACGATAAAGCTCGATCTTGACGGTACAGGTAAGGTGAGTATTGATACCGGCATAGGCTTTTTTGACCATATGCTGACTGCACTTGGAGTTCATGCAGGGTTTGACCTTGATGTTAAAGTCAAGGGCGATCTGTATGTTGACGGTCATCACAGCGTAGAAGATACCGGTATAGCGCTTGGTCAGGCTTTTGCAAAAGCTATCGGCGATAAATCAGGTATTGCACGCTATGGGTCGTTTTATATCCCTATGGACGAGGCGCTTTGCTTCTGCTCGCTCGATATAAGCGGCAGACCGTTTCTTGTATATAACGCAAGCCTTACCAATGAAAAAGTCGGCGAGTTTGACACCTGCCTGACAGAAGAATTTTTCAGGGCTTTTGCATTCAATTCAGGTATAACGCTGCATATCCGTGAGGAGTATGGAAGCAACGATCATCATATAATAGAAGCTATGTTCAAAGCCCTTGCACACGCTCTCAAAGAAGCTGTCGGTGTAAACGGCGGCGGCGTACTTTCAACAAAAGGAGTTCTTTAAATGATAGCAATAATCGACTACGGCGCAGGCAATATTTTTTCTGTGAAAAATGCGCTTGACTATCTCGGCTATGAGAGCAGGCTCACTGATAAAAGAGAGGATCTTGAAAACGCTGATTCTATTATCCTTCCGGGGGTAGGAGCATTTCCGTGGGCTATGAATATGCTTAGTGCCAGCGGTCTTGTAGATACTATAAAAGAGCAGGCTAAGATCAAACCATTTTTAGGTATTTGTCTTGGTATGCAGCTCCTGTTTGAAAAAAGTTATGAGTTTGAAGAATGCAGCGGTCTTTCGCTTATAAACGGCTATGTTGATAAGATAAACGAGCCTGATCTCGTTATACCTCATATGGGCTGGAACAAGCTCGAATACAATCATAACTGCCCTCTGTTTGACGGGCTGGGTAATGATGAGTATGTATACTTTGTTCATTCATATAAAGTCTTTACAGATGATAAGACACTGACAGCATTCTGTACCTACGGCGGCAAGGTCCCGGCGGTGGTGAGCGACGGAAGATATGTTTACGGCTGCCAGTTTCACCCCGAAAAGAGCGGAAAGACCGGACTTAAAATACTTGAGAATTTTGTGAGCTTAAAATGATAAGAGAGAATATAGACGGCGGTAAAGCCTTTGACTGGGGAAAAGCATCGGCAGATTATGCTTTGTACAGAGATATTTATCCTGATGAGTTTTACAAAAAGCTGATAGATTCAGGGCTTTGTATAAAAGGTCAATCAGTGCTTGATATAGGAACAGGTACAGGTGTTTTGCCAAGAAATATGTATAAATACGGTGCAAAGTGGACGGGCGCTGATATAAGCCTGGGTCAGATAGCTCAGGCAAAAGCGCTTTCATCTGCTATGAATATGGATATTAAATATATCGTTTCCTCTGCTGAGGATATTACAGGAACCCATGAAAGCATAGATGTTATAACTGCCTGTCAGTGCTACTGGTATTTTGACACAGTGAAAACCTCAAAGGCTTTTGCAAGGCTATTAAAGCCGGGCGGAAAACTCGTGTTCTTGGTTATGAACTGGCTGCCGCTTGAAGATGAGATAGCAGCTGAAACTGAACAGCTCGTGCTTAAATATAATCCTGACTGGTCGGGTGCAAATGATACGTTCCATGCGGTAAATGTTGATGATGAGTATTATAAATACTTTGATAAGGCAGACAGCTTTGAGTACAGACTTCCTGTCCATTTTACCCGAGAGTCATGGAATGGCAGGATAAAGGCGTGCCGTGGCATAGGTGCATCTTCACTTTCAGATGAGCAGAAACGATGCTTTGAGTCGGAGCATTTACAAATGCTTTCCAACTATCCAGAGGAGTTTGATATACTTCATTACTGTGCCTGTGCAGTGCTAAAAAAGAAATAAGAGGAGGCATTATAATGCTTGCTAAAAGAATAATACCCTGCCTTGATGTCCGTGACGGAAAGGTCGTCAAGGGCGTGAATTTTGAGGGTATAAAGGAAGTCGGCGACCCGGTAGAGTGTGCTTATGAATATAATCTACAGGGCGCAGATGAGATAGTTTTTTACGATATAACAGCTTCTCACGAGGGCAGGGGAGTTATGCTCGATGTTGTGAGGGAGACTGCTAAAAAAGTATTCGTTCCTCTCACTGTCGGCGGCGGTATAAAAACAGTTGACGATATAAGAGATACCCTGCGTGCCGGTGCTGATAAGGTGTCAGTCAATTCACAGGCTGTGCAGAATCCTTCGCTTATCAAGGAAGGCGCTGATATTTTCGGCAGCCAGTGTATCTGCGTAGGTGTCGATGCAAAGGCTATCGGGGATAAAAAATGGACAGTTTTCATCAATGGCGGCAGGATAGATATGAAGATAGACCTTATAGATTGGGTGAAAAAATGCGAACAGCTCGGTGCCGGTGAGATATGTCTTAATTCGATAGACACAGACGGTGTTCGTGGTGGCTTCGATATAGATATGCTAAAAGCTGTTGTTGACGCTGTTAAGATACCCGTTATAGCCTCGGGCGGTGCCGGAAAGCTCGGTGACTTTGCTGATGCGTTTTTAAAGACCGACTGCTCGGCAGCACTTGCAGCATCGCTTTTTCATTTCAGGGAGCTTACAGTAGGTCAGGTAAAGGACGATTGCCGCAGCAAGGGTATAATCGTAAGATGATACTTACCCCGACTAAAAAGGTCTGTCTGTCTTCTGCATTGACAGGGTTGTTATCGTCGCTTTGTTTTGTCAGCGGCTTTGATGTGTTTGTAATGCTTGCTTTTAATGAAACCGGTAAGCACCCCGTCGAGTACCCTGCGATGATGATAGTATGCCTTATATCTGCAGCGGCAGTATTTGCTGCTGTATTTCTAAATATCAGAGTATTGTTTAAGTCTGACAGAACTATACGGCTGATAGCTGCGGATATTCTTGTGTTTTTATTGACCTTTGCAGCATCATATTTTATGTGGGCGTATTTGCTTGCATTGTTTGACAGCGATGCTGTAACATAGAGGAGCGGGATTATGGAGGATAAAAAACCATATACTGAGCAGCATGATATTAATAACGAAAGTAATACCGAAAACAAAGATAACAGCAGTAACGGCATGATCATAGGATTGTGTATTGGTCTGTCAGCAGGTATCACTTTTGGTCTTTTGAATGATAGTATTATTATGGGTGTGCTTTTGGGAATTGGAATATGTCTTTGCTTCGGCACAGCATTAGACTTTGGCAAAAAGGGAACAAATAATAAAGATGATAAAGAAAGAGGAGAAAAGATGAGTAAGGTAAAAATAGATGTAAATAACTTGGATAAATTCTTTAAAAAGGGCGAGCTTATCCCGGCAATAGCATACGAGGTCGATACAAAGACTGTACTTATGCTTGCTTATATGAATAAGGAAAGCCTTAAAAAGACGCTTGAAACGGGCTATACATGGTATTACAGCCGCTCCAGGCAGGAACTCTGGAATAAGGGTGCTACAAGCGGACATCTGCAAAAGGTGGTAAGTATATATTCAGACTGTGATGACGATACACTGCTTTTAAATGTAAGACAGACAGGCGTTGCTTGCCATACAGGCTCGTACAGCTGCTTTTTCAATGAGATGTATAATGAGGAGGATAATTAAATGACAGTTTATCAGGAGATATTTGAGGTATTAAAAGCAAGAAAGGAGCAGTTCGATAAGGGCGAGGCTCCCGAGAAATCCTATACCTGCTATCTGTACAGCCAGGGCGTTGACAAGATATGCAAAAAGGTAGGCGAGGAAGCAGCTGAAACTATAATAGCTGCTAAAAACGGCGATAATGATGAGCTTAAAAACGAGATAAATGATCTTCTTTATCATGTAATGGTGCTTGCAGTTGATCGGGGGCTTGACTGGTCTGATGTAGAGAAAGTCCTTGATGAAAGAAATGAAAAGATAGGCAACTTAAAGCAATTCAAGACAGTTGACAAGAATACCTGATACGGAGGACCGTTAAATGGGTCTTATCAAGCCAAAAAAGCAGACAAAGATCAGCTTTCGCAAGATCGGTATTGTGATGATGATATTAGGGCTTGCAGGCGTTATATTCAGCCTTTATCTGCTTGCAGCAGGTACGAAAGGTCAGGCGCAGTTCAAAGAGCTTAAAGCGACTAAGAATAAGTATATAAATGTCTATGTATATTCAGTCGATGATAAAGAGTACGAGTATACCGAGCGTACAGACAGAGAAGATGCTGCCAAACCAGGTGATACTAAAACAGTTCGTTATCTTTCATTTAGTCCGTCTGTTATATATGATAGTAAAGCACTTGTGTTGGGGAGTATCGTATTTGCAATAGGTGCAGTCGGCTTTGTGTTAGAAAAGAAAAAATCCCGGGATGAGTGAAAGATTTTCATTTTTACATTTTTCTGCACACTTTTGAGCCTTTTTGAATATAATTTAGAGAAGTAAAAAATACTTCTCTATTTTTATTATCAGGAGGGCTTATAAATGATCGAAAACAACTGTAACAAACAGTTCAGCGAGGCTGTATGTGTTGATGCTATGCGAGTGTTTGATTCCTGCTCCGCACAGGATTGCCTTGAAAACCTTGACTTTGTCTTTTCACAGGCAGATCAGACCACTATCAACGGTGCGGCTTACATCAAGACCACAGACATCACTATCACGGGCGTGACCTTCACTATCGACCCTGTACCGTTCAACAAGGGCTTTTATACGGTCGAGCTGACCTATGCTTTCAGAGCAGAGGTAGATGTATATACTGCCGATGAACCGCTTCCCGAGACAGTCTATGGCACATCTACATTTACAAAGAAAGTCATACTCTACGGCAGCGAGGGCAGCACACAGCGCTTTGTTTCAAATGAAACAAATATCCAGCCGCAGGCATCACTCACAAGCGGATGTGCCTGCAACTGTGACTGCGGCTCTGTTCCGATAGCATCGGTAAATGTGGCAGCGCCTATGTGCCTTGATGCAAACCTTGTCCCCTCGACAACTGAGGAAGGTACTCAGAATGTTCAGATAACTATTGGTATCTTTGCAATAGTTCAGCTTTCACGCCCTGTGCCTATCCTTATCCCGTCGTATGATTATTGTGTTCCGGGCAAGGAATGCTCGACCAATACCGATACTCCTTGTGAGCTGTTTGAAAATCTCCAGTTCCCGACAAACGAATTCTTCCCGAGGGCGATCGACAGAAATTGCTGCTCGTCTAATTCAAATGACAACGACAGTCCGCAGGATAATAATACAACACCTGCGCCTGAAAATGAACGTCAGCAGAATAACAACAGAAGATAAACTCAGAGCCTCCAACACGGAGGCTCTTAATTTGTTATTTATGTTATATTTTTATAGTGACAAATCTAAAATAATGTGTTATAATAAAAAAGAAATATATCGTGACTTTAAATGGAGGGATATATATGAAATACGGTGAGATCAAAAATAATGACATAGCAAACGGTGAGGGCGTAAGAGTATCACTTTTTGTTTCGGGCTGTACACATCATTGTGAAGGCTGCTTTAATCCCATGACCTGGGATTTTAACTACGGTGAGGATTTTACGGATAAAACGATAGATTCTATCATTGATCTGCTTTCTCCGTCGTACATAAAAGGTCTTACTCTTCTCGGCGGTGAGCCTATGGAACCCGATAACCAGCGTGCGCTGCTGCCGCTTGTAAAAAAAGTAAAGGCACAGTACCCTGATAAAACGATCTGGTGCTACTCAGGCTACCTGTTTGATAAGGAACTGCTAAGTGACAGCCGGGCAAGGTGCGAGGTCACTGATGAGCTTTTGTCATACATAGATGTTTTGGTGGACGGCGAATTTGTCCTTGCAAAAAAGAACATCACCCTGCAATTCCGTGGTTCTGAAAATCAGCGTCTTATTGATGTTAAAAGATCACTTACATCAGGCGAGGTCGTTATGTACACCCCGGTAAGCGGCAAACTGTAAAAAATCACCCGGAACGTCCGTTTTGTCGGAGTCCCGGGTGTTATGTTTTTTATAAAAGTCCTACTGCTCTTAGTGCCTGATCTATGTCGCCGATAATGTCGTCACTATCTTCAAGGCCCACACTCATTCTGAAAAATCCGTTTTTGAATTCGTCGGGGTAGAGATACATTCTTTCGTCGTCCTCGCCGATAAACACTATAAGGCTCGCACCATGCCCAAGCGATACTGCCGAGGTTATCACCTTTAAATGGCTTACGAACTTGTTGTGTGTGTCGTGATCTGTCTTTAAACCAAACGACAGCATAGCACCAAAGCCTTTCATCTGCTTTTTAGCTATATCATGCCCCTTGTGGCTTTCAAGACCGGGGTAGGCGACAAAGCTCACGCACGGCAGACTTTCAAGATACTTTGCCACAGCCATGCCGTTGATGTTGTGCTGCTTCATTCTGAGCGGCAGAGTTTCAATGCCTCTCATTATAAGCCATGCATTGAACGGGCTTATAGTGCCGCCTAAGTTTACCATTGACTGTTCTTTTATCTTGTTTATGATCTCGTGGTCATTGGAAAGCACACAGCCGCCCATAGCATCGCCGTGACCGTTTATGTACTTGGTCATCGACTCGATAACAATATCAGCCCCAAGCTCAAGTGGACGCTGATTGTAAGGTGAGCAGAAAGTATTATCAATGCTTAGCAATACTCCGTTTTCATGTGCGACCTGCGCCAGAGCGGCAATGTCATCTATTTTAAGTGTAGGATTTCCGGGAGACTCTGTATGTATCAGTTTTGTGTTTGGCTTGATAGCTTTTTTTACTGCTTCAATATCTGACGTGTCCATAATAGTAGTTTCGATACCGAACTTGTTGTTGAACAGCTCGTTGAGCAGCCTGTATACTGCAACATAGGTTACATTTGAGAATATAACATGATCTCCCTTTTCAAGCAAAGCAAAAAACGTTCCCGACAATGCAGCCACACCGCTTGCAAGACATACGCAGTCAGTCGCACCTGATATTTTCGCCATGCGTTCTTCAAGATATTTCTGATTTGCGCCGCCGTTCCTTGTGTAGATAACGGCATTTGCATCTGACCAATTCATATCAGTCGGGTCATAGGGGAGAAGATAGCTGTTTGCCATTGTGATAGGGCGCTCGATAGCACCGGTAGTTTTGTCAGGCTCATTGCCTGCATGGATACAAAGGGTTGAAAATCCTTCCATTTTTATCTTCCTTTCAATTGAATATTCCATTGTTAATTTTATCACAAATTATGATAAATGTCAACATTTCAGCATTCTGTCAAACAACTATTCGTCATAATAAATAAAAAGGGGCTATATTTCATAGCCCCTCGGTATAATTTCGTATATTTATATTTTTCTGAATCTTTTAAATGTCACATCGCCGACTATAAGCTTTTTTTCTGTCACAGGCTCATTAAACGACCTGCTCTCTATAAATTCATCCGATACTATAATAAAAAATTGCCTGTCTTTGGTGTTTGCAAGATAATACGCATTGTTCATATCATTTATCTGATCTATCAGGGTAGGTATCCCAAAAGGTGCATCGGTCAGGAGCCCTATGGCGTTGTCGATCAGGCTTTTACGCTTATTTGATCTGTTTGCCATTAGTTCAAATATCTCTGCGTCAGGAAACCTTTCTCTGACCACCATATCCTTTCTCTTGTCATTGAATCTCTTCTTGCCGTATTTTTCAAGATCTATCGGTTCTTTTATAACATTGCTCGTAAAGTCCTGCCCGTCATCAAGCAGATAGTCAACAGAAACATCAAGCAGCTTTGAAAGTGCTTTCAGGTTCTGGGTATCAGGTATACCCTTGTCAGCCTCCCATTTTGTGATAGCCTGCCTTGATATGATTAGTTTTTGTGCAAGCTGCTCCTGTGTTAGTCCTGCCGCCTTTCTTGCTTCTTTTATTTTTTCTCCGAGTGTCATAAGACCAGCCCCCTTAATGTGTATTTCACCTTTCGGTGTAATAAAAGCATACCACACCACTGTATAAACTTCAAGAATCCGTTTGTAGCACCAATGCAACGCTTCGTAGCATAGCGTAAACAAGACATTTTCTTAAAAAAGAGCCCGTAAAACTACGAGCTCATTATGTGAGTGCAAAACGGAAAATATGATATTACACAGTTTTGTCTTTGGCGGTTTTCAAAGTGGCGACAAGCATTTTCTTTATTTCAAGGCAGTCACTGAGCATTGACTCACCATGTAGTACAGAAAAAAACTGTAAAAACTAAAAATTTTCACTAATAACTAAGCCCTCGCTGCATTAGCAGCGAGGGCTATTCTGGCTGGGGTGGAAGGATTCGAACCTTCGGAATGACGGAGTCAGAGTCCGTTGCCTTACCACTTGGCGACACCCCAATATAGGTGAGATTGGTTGGGATAGATGGATTCGAACCATCGAAATGACGGAGTCAAAGTCCGTTGCCTTACCGCTTGGCTATACCCCATCGTCGTGGCGTCCCCATCCATTATTTATACTGTTCTCACAGCTTTTATATTATACCAAATTTAACCGTAAATGTCAATACATAGCTTCCGAAGTTTACATTTTATTAAAAAATACGCCGGTACATATAACAGTACCGGCGAAAACATTATTATTTAAGTGTGCTTTCTCTGTAAATGATGTCCTCTCTCTTAGGACCGTTGGAAACCATAGTTATCGGGAATCCTATCTGACGCTCTACAAACTCTATGTACTTCTTGCAGTTCTCAGGAAGGTCTTCGTATTTCTTTATGCCTCTTATGTCCTGCTTCCAGCCGTCTAACACTTCAAGAACAGGCTTAGCCTTTTCGAGCTTTGTTGTGGTAGGGAAGTCAGTAGTTACTTCGCCGTCTATCTCATATCCTACGCATACAGGTATCTTGTCAAGATAGCCCAGTACATCAAGAACGGTGAATGCTACATCAGTAGTACCCTGTAATCTGCACCCGTACTTTGAAGCTACGCAGTCAAACCAGCCCATTCTTCTCGGTCTGCCGGTCGTAGCACCGTATTCACCGCCGTCGCCGCCACGTTTTCTCAGCTCGTCTGCTTCTTCGCCGAATATCTCAGATACAAAAGCACCTGCCCCGACTGCCGAAGAATAAGCCTTTACAACTGTTACCACCTGACGGATCTCATAGGGCGGTATGCCTGCACCGATAGCACCGTATGCCGCAAGCGTAGATGAAGATGTTACCATAGGGTATATTCCGTGGTCAGGGTCTTTAAGAGTGCCCAGCTGACCTTCGAGCAGTATGTTCTTGCCTTCCTTGATAGCATTCCAGAGATAAGCTGAAACATCACATACATAAGGTTCTATCATTTTCTTGTATTCCATTAAGGTATCAAATATCTCCTGCTCATCAAGCTCAGGTTTGTTGTAGAGATGCTTTAAAAGTACATTTTTCTGTACAACTACTCTTGCGATATGAGCTTTGAGCGATTCTTCATCAAAAAGCTCCTGCACCTGGAAACCGATCTTTGCGTACTTGTCAGAATAGAAAGGAGCAATACCCGATTTAGTAGAGCCGAAGCTCGCCTTGCCAAGCCTTTCTTCCTCATACTGGTCAAACAATACATGATATGGCATTACCATCTGAGCCCTGTCAGAAATAAGTATCTTAGGCATAGGAACGCCCTTAGAAGTAATATCCTTTATCTCATTGAAAAGAACAGGAACATTAAGAGCTACACCATTGCCGATAATGCTTGTGGTGTGGTCGTAAAATACGCCGGACGGCAATGTGTGAAGCGCAAATTTACCGTAGTTGTTTACAATTGTGTGTCCTGCATTAGCGCCTCCCTGGAATCTGATAACAATGTCCGATTCCTGGGACATCATATCGGTTATCTTGCCTTTACCCTCATCGCCCCAGTTAGCGCCAACAATCGCTCTTACCATGATGATCCTCCGTTCAGTGTTTAAAATATCTTTTGATACTAACAATAATAAGTGATATTCAGACAATATCACTTATATATTATATCACTTTTTTTGGGCCAAGTAAATACTTTTTTTAAATTTTACATTTTGTAAATATCTTTTCCGACTTTAAAAATATTTCTCATTCCCCTTGACATTCTTAAAAAAAAGTAGTATAATAAATATACTGATTTGCCGCTGTGGCGGAATAGGCAGACGCAAGGGACTTAAAATCCCTCGCTGGCAACAGCGTACCGGTTCAAGTCCGGTCAGCGGCACCACCACAACTGATCGCAGGTTCTCGTTTTTGAGGACTTGCGATTTTTTGTTAGACCTCAGAACCCTCGTTCGGTTTAGCCTGGTCCGTATCTGTAATGTCCCCACCCAGCACTTTGGCAATAGTCTCCGCAGACTCCACTTTGGAGTGGTAGTCGAGATGACTATAAACATTCGCCGTCACATTGAATGTCGAGTGTCCGAGCCACGCCTGAATCGCCTTCATGGAAACTCCATTTGCAAGCAAAAGGCTGGCACATGAATGTCTCAACCCCACAAATTCACACAACTCCTAAATCATCTCACAGCTAACCACTGTGACTTCGTGTTTATTGTGCGTGTGCGGTATCCTTTCATTCTTGTAGGTCAGATGAAACCCGAACGGAATACAGTTCAGATAATAGTCGATAACGCCTTTGTCGTGAACGACTATTTTTTTGAGCATTGAATTATAAACCTCAAAGCTGTCCGTGTCGATATTTTCAGCCTTGTCCATCTCGGCGAGATAGTGACGAATCTCTTGCAGTTGCTCTCTGTGCGTTTCTGTGAGATCAGTGTTGTTAGTGATCTGCAACGACTGCTTTTCGATCTCTGCATCATATATCTCGACCTGCGCTTTCAGATCGTTCTTAGTGATTATTCCTTCAAGCATCAGATCAATAGCGCTGTGCTTTTTCTTCATGATGGAGTCGATCTTCTCCTGTAACGGCTTTGTGTCGATAGCGACTGCATTACTGCGGATAAGATTCAGGTCCTCGATAAGCTCCTCTGAAATGCCCTCTCTCTCCTCACGGACGTACTCAAGCACATACTTCATGCAGGTGTTGATTATCTTCTCTGTGATGAACTTGTTGTCACAGCCGACCTCTACGCCATTGACGTTCATCTTGCGGACGGTGCCGTATTTAGAACGGTTAATACAGCGCAAGCACCTGTTTTTTAAGGCAACACCGCACGACCATTGTGTGTCAGATGCGCCGTCCGAATTTTCGTCAGAATGCCCATTTTTGCCGCAGTTTTACTGGCGTAAGACAAGGTAAAATTGGGTATTATGACGGAAATCCGGCAAGCAGATGGCAC
>JAFUYP010000041.1 GCA_017470535.1 Ruminococcus sp.
AACACCGCACGACCATTGTGTGTCAGATGCGCCGTCCGGATTTTCGTCAGAATGCCCATTTTTGCCGCCGTTTTACTGGCGTAAGACAAGGTAAAATTGGGTATTATGACGGAAATCCGGCAAGCAGATGGCACACAAAGGTATCCGCCGGTGGTCGTGCGGTGTTGCCTTAAATAAACGCCTTTTGGCAGAATGGAGAAAAACTATGGATTATTTAGAGATCGAAAAGGTAGTCGGCAGAGAGATACTTGACTCTCGTGGCAACCCGACAGTTGAAGCTGAGGTAACGCTTGCAGACGGTACTGTTGCAAGAGGTACAGCCCCGAGCGGTGCATCTACCGGTGAGTTTGAAGCGCTCGAGCTTCGTGACGGCGACAAGAGCAGGTATCTTGGCAAGGGCGTCAGCAAGGCTGTTGACAACATAAACAGCAAGATAAACGATATTCTCGTAGGCATGGACGCTTCCGACATCTACACTGTTGACAAGGCTATGATAAAGGCAGACGGCACAAAGGATAAATCAAACCTCGGTGCAAATGCTATCCTTGCAGTATCTATCGCTTGTGCAAGGGCAGCTGCAACAGCGCTCGGTATCCCGCTTTACAGATTTTTGGGCGGTATCCAGGGAACTAAGCTCCCCGTTCCGATGATGAATATTTTAAACGGCGGCGCACACGCAGACAGCGCAGTCGATACTCAGGAGTTTATGATAATGCCTGTCGGCGCTCCGTCCTTCAAGGAAGCGCTCAGGTGGTGTGCAGAGGTGTTCCACGCACTCAAAGCGCTCCTTAAAGAGATAGGCGACGTTACCGCAGTAGGCGACGAGGGCGGCTTTGCTCCCAACAGCCTGAAGAGCGATGAGGAAGCGATAGAGAAGATACTCGAAGCTATCAAGAAAGCAGGCTTTGAGCCGGGCAAGGACTTCATGATAGCTATGGACGCTGCGTCCTCAGAGTGGAAGAGCGAAAAGGGCAAGGGCTTCTATAAGCAGCCAAAGAGCGGCAGGGAATTCACATCAGATGAGCTTATCGCACACTGGGAGAGCCTTGTTGACAAGTACCCGATAATCTCTATCGAGGACGGTCTTGACGAAGAAGACTGGGAAGGCTGGCAGAGAATGACCGCAAAGATCGGCGGCAAGGTACAGCTCGTAGGCGACGACCTGTTCGTTACCAATACAGAAAGACTTTCAAAAGGCATCGAGCTTGGCGCTGCGAACTCTATCCTTATCAAGCTCAACCAGATAGGTTCAGTTTCCGAGACTCTCGAAGCTATCAAAATGGCTCATAAGGCAGGCTATACAGCAATATCCTCACACCGTTCGGGCGAGACAGCAGATACGACTATCGCAGACCTTGCAGTAGCGCTCAACACCTGCCAGATAAAGACAGGCGCACCGTCCAGATCGGAGCGTGTTGCAAAGTACAACCAGCTGCTCAGGATCGAGGAGGAGCTTGGCGACGCAGCACAGTACCCTGGCATTGACGCATTCAACGTAAAGAAGTGATCTCTTTCCATAATACAGATACACGCCCATTCCTTCCAAAATAGGGCAAAGAAATATCCGCACCGGAAAACGATGCGGATATTTTGCTGTTTATTTGACCTTAACAGTCTTTACCTTACTGTAAGCGCTATAATATTTCTTGCCGTTTACCGTTTTGTAGGTGCGTACCTTTACATAGTATTTCTTGCCCTTTTTAAGGCTCTTGATAGTCTTTGAGGTCTTGGCAGCACCCTTTACAGTGACGGTCTTTGTTTTTGACTTTGCAAATTTCTTTGATGTCGAATACGTCACCTGATAGCCCGTAATGCCCTTGACCTTTTTGTAGGTGACTTTGAGCTGTTTGGTCTTGGGGGAGGTGGCTTTTTTGAATGATGTTGCCGGGGGAACTATTTTGATCGTCCTGGTTATAATGCCTGTATAGCTTCCCTTGCCCTTGATAGTCACAGTCGCATTGCCGACTTTTTTGTTGTTTTTGTATGATACGGTGTAGTCTGTGCCGTTTTTGAGGGTCGTACCGTAGAACTTTACACTGACCCCCGGCTTTATCGCCTTGCCTGTGTATACAGCCTTTGATAAAGACAGCTTGACTGATGCATACTCAATGTTCCCCCTTATCCTCATAGAATAGGGTGTGATCGAATCCTTTGCCAGATTTATTGCTTTTGAGCTTACAGCGAGGTAATTGTCGCCCTTTTCAAGATAGACGTCCTGATATAACGGACGGGTCGAGCCTGCGTCCATCTCGTAGGTGTCGCAGTATTCCTTGTATTGATTGTATCTGTCTATCTTCCAGCCACGACCGTCGTTATACTCTCTGCCAAACTCCATTACATAGTGCCCTGTCTTCGGAGCGCTTATCTTAAAATAATCATTATCATTATGATCTGTAAGCACAGCATTCATAGTTCTGCCGAGTATCATATCGTTTGCAGTGTCAAATGAGTTGTTGAATTCATCTTCCCAATTCTGATCCTTTGTAAAATGCAGATTTACTGTGTAATCTATCTTGGGAGAGATAATGTTGTTTATACCTTCCCTGACGCCCAGCCATAGCTTGTCGCCTTTCTTGACGCCTATCTTCTGCCCGAACACATCAGCCTTTGATCTTGAAAAGACATCGACCGCATAAAACTGCCTGTCATACTCATCATACAGATATACACCCCATCTGGAGTTTATCGTATTATCACCGCCCTCGGTAGTGAACTCAAACTGAACATAGCCGTTATCAGGCGCTATGTATTCATATTTGTTATATTCACCGTAGTCGATATTACTTATGTTTCCCACATAGCTTTTGTCAAATTCACAGAGTCTGTTTTCCCACGCTGCATACGATGATATGATACTGTTTTCCGGCATAACAGCTCCCACACCAAGCACCAAAGCCGCCGACAATACCGATGATATGATCTTTTTCATACTATCTCCTCCTGATTTAAAATATTATTACACTATGAGTATACCACAACAGCACCATTTTGTCAATTAAAAACCCTCCCCTCACCCTCCATTCACGCCCGGTGTCATGCTTGTGCAAATCACCCAAACATCGGCAGTCAAATGTGTATATTACTACAAAATTACACAAACAGCGCCCTTTTCAAGATGACATATTGTGAAAAAAATGTTATAATAAAACAATAAGTGATCACATTTGTGAAAGGAAGATGTATATGGAACTCAAAAAGACGATAAACGGAAACAAGGCGACTGTTGAGATCGAAGGCAGGATAGATGCAAGCAATGCTCCTGAATATGAAAAGGCTCTCCTTGCGCTGCCGGCTGAGGTGAAGGCGCTCGACATTGACCTTAGCGATGTTGAATACATCTCATCAGCAGGTCTGAGAATGCTGCTCGTTATCCAGAAAGCTTACGACAAGATTGACGGCTCGCTCAGGCTCACCGGTGTTGCCGACGAGGTGCTTGAGATCTTTGAGGTCACTGGTTTCAATGAGTTTCTTACTATCAAACAATAAGGTGAGATAAATGCATAACTCCGGAATAATCACAAGACTGTTTTTCAGGCTTCTGCCCGTACAGATAATCCTTGTGGCGATAGGCAGCGTCAACTCTATCATTGACGGTGCGGTAGCCGGCAAATTCATAGGTCCTGCGGCGCTGAGCGTGATAGGGCTTTATTTCCCTATGCTCAAGCTTGCTGACACGGTCAATGCGGTACTGGTAGGCGGCTCGCAGATACTATGCGGAAAGTACCTCGGCAGAGGTGAGCTTGACAAGACAAGAAAGGTATTCTCGCTCGATCTGTTCGTAACGGTGTGCTTTTCTCTCGTTATCGTAGCAGCATTTCTGACAGTGCCCGGTCTGATAGCAAAGGGTCTCGGCGCTGACAGCAAGACGCTTGACGGGCTGACGGATTATCTTAAAAGTATGTCGTTCGGTGTGACGGGTACAATGCTTGCTTCACAGCTGTCGGTATTCCTACAGCTCGAACAGAAGGAAAAGCTCACCTACATAGGCATTGCTGCAATGGCTGTATCGAACATCTCTCTGAATCTTATCTTTGTAAAGGTGCTTGACATGGGTATGCTCGGGCTGGGGCTTTCGACTTCAATAAGCAGCTGGCTGTTCTGCATAATACAGGCATCTTACTATTTTACCGACAAGGCAGCTATACGCTTTGAGAGAAAAAGCATAGACTTTTCCTATTTCAAGGAAATGATACGCATAGGTATGCCCGGTGCAGTAGTTCAGCTCTGTCAGACGATAAGGGGCATGGCGCTCAACAAGATAATACTTGCCTTCGCAGGCACGACTGCGCTTGCGGCATACTCTGCGGTGGGTACATTCGGCTGTGCGTACTTTGCGGTGACGGCAGGTGTGGCTTCTGCTACAAGACTGCTGGTGAGCGTATATGTCGGCGAAGAGGACCGTGCAGGTCTGCTCATGATAATGAAAACATCTATATACAAGGGCATAGGGCTTGTATCGGGGGTCGCATTCATATCCATACTGCTCGCTCCGCTGTTCACGGCTATATTCTGTCCTGACAAGGGAAGTGAGGTATATGGTCTTACGCTCCAGTATTTCAGGCTGTTCCCGTTCTCGATGCCGCTTAGCTGCCTCTTTGTCATATTCTCAAACTACTACCAGTGCATAGACAGAATGAAGATAGTCCATGTGACGAGCGTACTTGACGGCGTTGTGGGCATCACTTTGATGAGCCTGATACTTGCGCCGTTCATGGGCGCACTCGGGATATGGCTGTCGCAGATATTTGCAGGGTTCTTTCCGGTGGGGGCGATACTCATTTACACCTGCATGGTAAACAAAAGATTTCCCACAAGCATCGAAAGCCTGCTTGTTATGCGTGATGACTTCGGTGTACCCAAAGAGGACAGGATGGATCTTACGATAAGAAACGAAGAGGAAGTGCTTGACACGTCAAAGGCTGTCATTACATTCTGCAAGCAGCACGGGATCGACCACAGGCGCTCTTTTTACAGCGGTCTGTGCATTGAGGAAATGGCCGGCAATATAGTCAGGCACGGATTTATTGCAGGCAGGAAAAACAGCATGGACATCAGAGTGGTCATGAAAAACGACAGTATGCTCATTCGCTTCAAGGACACCTGCAAGCCGTTCGACCCGAAGGAGTTCTCACAGATGTTCACGCCGGAGGACAAAACTCACAATATAGGCATAAGAATGATAAGCCGCATAAGCACGGACATGGAATACCATTATGTGCTGGGGCTGAATGTACTTTCCATAAGGATATAGGAGGAAACACGGTATGAGAGAAGATTACAAAGCCGCTAAAAAGCTCGGTGAGGACGCTGTAAAGGAAGCAGAAAGAAAAGGCATATCTCCCTATCTGCCGGTGCTTGACGAGATGCCTGAGATAAAGGAATGTGTCAGCGAGATACGCATAGGTCTTACAGAGCTGCCGGTAAGGAGGATAATAGGCAACAAGGAATCAGGCAGGAACTCTGCGTTTGCCAGCAACTTCATGCCGCTGCTCGAGGAGGGCACGGAGTTTGCTTCAAAGTGGTCAAACCTGTATGATTCATTCCTCAAAGAGGGAATAAGAGATGCTATAAAGGTCTATGAGTACATGAACAACTACTATGTTCAGGAGGGCAACAAGCGTGTGTCTGTCGCAAGGTTCGGCGATATGGAGTTCATACTTGCAGACGTTCACAGGATAATGCCAAAGCCCGATGACAGCAAGGAATATAAGGTATATGCTGAATATCTTGATTTTTACACATCGACGAAAAATGTATACATCGTTTTCACAGAGCCGGGGTCGTATGTAAAGCTCGCAGAACTGATCGGAGAGGAGCTTGGCGGCAAGTGGTCTGAAAGTGTATGCTCTGACCTCAAATGGGCGTTCTTCAAGTTCTGCAAGCAGTGCAGGACGGCGCTAAAAACAGATGACGACCGTGAGCTGTCGGATATGTTCCTGATGTATATTTCTATCTTCCCGTTAAAAACGCTTTGCAGCGACAGCGAGGAGCAGATACTCAAAAACATCAGGCTCGCATCAGACGATCTGTTTGCGGTAAATTCACCGGACAACATCTCATTTATCGACTCTGCACCGGAGGCTGAGAATGCGTCTAAATTCAGGCTCAAGCTGTTTACGGGCAAGAAGAGATACACTCAGTCCTCACCGCTCAGAGCTGCGTTCGTTTACGGCTCAGACCCGGAGGAGTCACGCTATGCTGACAGCCACGAATCGGGCAGGATATACGTTGATGAGATGACGGGCAGCAATGTAGTGACAAAGAGCTACTTTGCACCTGACCCGGCAAAGGCGATAGGCGATGCTGTGGCAGACGGCAGCGAGATAATCTTTGCAGCGTCAGAGTCGCTTATCCCGGAGGCTGTGAAAGCCGCTGTAAAGAACCCGTCGCTCAAAATACTGTGCTGCTCGGTCGGGCAGAGCTATTCGTCTGTAAGATACTACGACGGCAAGCTGTATGAAGCGACTTTCCTTATGGGCGTATATGCCGCTGACAGGCTGCTGCTCGAGGGCGGCGACGAGCCGAGAAGGATAGGGTATCTTGTGCGCTCAAAGGAGAATTTCACATCTACCGATCTTAATGCTTTCGCAGTCGGCGTATCGCTCATAGACCCCGAAGCGAAGATACTGCTCGAATTCTCCGAGGGCAAGGGCGACAATGCTGTCCGTGACAAATGGAAGGAGCAGGGCGTAAAGCTGTATGCTGACTTTGACTACTCAGAGAGTGCCGGCATAATGAAGCGCCCGGGGCTTTACCATATTGATCAAAAGCGTGACAAGCACTTAGGCTTGCCTTATTTCAGCTGGGGCAAATACTATGTACAGATAGTTCAGTCAGTGCTTTCAGGCGCATGGGAGCTGGGCGACCTTATCAAGAACAGGAATGCCGCAAGCTACTGGTTCGGCTTATCCACGGGCGTTGTCGATATAAGAGTGAGCGACATGACATATCAGACGAGCAAGCTGCTGGCGTTTTTTAAAAACTCAATAGTCAACGGCGGCTTTGACCCGTTCACGGGAGAGCTGCACACAAGAGACGGAAACATCTACCAGCAGGAGATAGAAAAAGGCTCGGGCTTTTCTGTTGACCGGCAAAAATTAAAGACCAGCGACATCGCATTTATGGACTGGCTCAATGAAAACATCATAAGCGAGGACATATGACTTAAAGACCCGGGGGTGAGAAAATGAAGATACTTATAATCGCAGATGAAGAGTCAAGGTATCTGTGGGATTTCTTTACCCCTGACAAGATAGAGGGGATAGACCTTATAATCTCCTGCGGCGACCTGAGAGCGGAGTATCTTGAATTTCTCGTCACTATGGGGAAGGCTCCTGTTTTGTACGTCCCCGGCAATCATGACAAGCGCTACACCGACCACCCGCCCGAGGGCTGCGAGTCGGTAGACGGCAGGATAGTGACTGTCGGCGGTGTGAGGGTGTTAGGCTTCGGCGGCTCTATGAAATACGGCACAGGTCCCTTTATGTACACCGAAAAGGAGATGCGAAAAAGAATAAAAAAAGCCAGAAAGAGCATAATACTCAATTCAGGCTTTGACATTCTGGTGACACACTCCCCTGCCCGTGGGTACGGCGATATGGACGACCTGCCGCACAAGGGCTTTGAGTGCTTCAACGAGCTGCTCGAAAAATGCCGTCCGAAGTACCTGCTCCACGGTCACGTCCATGCGACCTACGGAAAAAGGTTCAAGCGTGTCATCGACCACCCGAGCGGCGCTAAGATAATAAACGGCTATGACCGCTATATCCTTGAATTTGACGAAACGCAGCTTAGCAAGCAGCCAAGAAAAGACCTTTTCAGGAGATTGTTTTTCAGATAAGAGTAAAGCTGTCCACTTTTGCGGACAGCTTTGCTCTTTCTTTTTATCATTTCACATTTATCTTCCTGACCTTTACTCTGAAAAATCGGTATAGTACGCCACTAAACATTCATTGATGCTGCCGTACTTATTAACTGCCCACTCTGAAAATATATCAAAGCCTGATCTTTGATAGCCAAGCAGCGGCTTATACTGCACAGGTACAGTATCATAGTTTTCATTTACCCATTGTCAATCAAGCGCCCGGCGATCTGCAAAAAGGTGAAATATCTATGGACTTTTTATAAGTTCTGTGGTACAATATATGTAATAAAATTTATAAATAAAGGAGCATGAGTCATGAAAAAAGTATCAGTATGTTTTAAAAGAGTATGTGCATCTGTTTGCGCCGTGGCTTTATCATTTGCGGGTTTGGGCGCTGCAAGCGGCAGTCCCCTTGCAGGAAGTGCTGTTACAGCTGTTGCGCAGGATACAGTTGAGGTAAACACATTAAAGGGTGCAACGCTTACGCTCAACGGCGAGATAGGCATTAATTTCTATCTTGACATTCAGGACAAGGACAGCTTTGACAGGATAGTGCTTAGCGGTCCTGACGGGGAAAAAGAGTTTGATGCAGCTGAGCTTGCTCCTGAAAGCTCGGGCGAGTGCGAGGGGCTTTACAAGCTGACATATTTAGTCACACCTATGCAGACAGAGCAAAGCGTTTCTATCCGCCTTAAAAACGGTGATGAGAGCGCTGTGCTTTACGGCTCTGACGGCAAGGCGTTCGGTGATGAGGGCACATCTCTGAGCGTAAAAGACTACATCGACACCGTGAACAATGACGACAGTGCAAAGAGCGATCTGTCAGTTCTTGTAAATGCGCTTGATGTTTACGGCAAATACTCATCGCTTTACTTTGGCAAGTGTGATGACCCTCAGCTTGATGACGTTCTTACAAGCATGACGGCTAAGGATCTTGAAAAATACAAATTCAAAAGGACCGGCGAGCTGCCTGATGATGTGAATATTTTAGGGGCGACATTGCTTATTGATTCAAGGACGAGCTTCAGGGTATATTTCAGCAGCGACCCGGGCGAAGTCACCATTGACGGAAGTGTTACACAGGTCAGTCAGAACAAGAGCGGATACTACATTGAAGTATCAGACATTGCCGCTGCCGATCTTGACAAGACTCACACAGCCGCAGTCGGTGACTGCACTATGGAGTTTTCTGCTTTGTCGTATGTTTACGGCGCACTTGACAGCGAGGACAAATGCAGTGAGAACATAAGTAAGCTCGCAAAGGCTCTGTATGCTTATAATTATGCGGCAAATATGTATTTTGAGAGTTCAGCCGGCAGTGACCCGACTATATCGGAGAGTGACTTCACGCTTACAGAGAGCGGCTCTGACTACGATGCCGAGAGATATTTCTTTACATACGGTGATGAAAAGTATAATGCCACATACACTCCATACAGCGGCGGCGACTGGAAGGTCATAGACTCATACAAGATAACCAACCGTGCCGACATTGTGATGATATGCGAGGAGCTTTCAAAGCTGCACAGGATAGAGGGACGCATCACACAGTACCGCACTGCAAAAGACATGGCAGATGAGTGGGAGATACACAACCGGGGGTACGCCGTCGCAATGAATTACGGCATGGACAGCGCCGTTGCAAGGCTCAAGGACGTTGACATGGACAAAAAGGATCAGGGCAAGAGCTTTGATGATTTCTTAGCGGAGTTTATGGGAAGTTAAGCAAATAGATATGAGCAGGAAAAAGGCAACACTTATATGCGTACCGGTCTGCGTGATAATAGCTGTGACGATAATTATTGCACTCACACGGGTAAAAAACTTTCAAGGCGTTTACAACGAAGGAACTCCCGACTGCGAATACTTAGATGTATTTGATCTGCGTTTACTTGATCTTACACAGGACAAGGAGCAAAAAGAGTATTTAGAAAAGCTGACCGCCGGCATGATAAAGGAAGCGTTCACGACCGGCGGAGAGAGTAAAAAGTATTCAGATGTAATATCAAGCTCACGCATGAAAGCATTAGACCCAAAGCCCTCTGACACAGAGTACGAATGTGAGCTTGGAAAAGTAGATGTATACTGTCTTGCAAACGATGATAAAGCGATAGTATTTTTAGCACATGACAATGAGGTATCGGGCAGCAGGCTGGTTATAAACATATGCTCTGATAAAAGAAAGATATATGACAGGGTATATTTTGAAAAAGAAGGAGACACATGGATAGTCAGGAGTATCGACGGTCCGGCGTGATAGGTTGAGTTTTGATAAAATGCGTAGGAGTATATACTATGGAATAAAAGAGCCGTGAAGCCATCTTACTCAAAGCTGCGGGGATCATATGTTTGTATTTGACAAGGGGTCGGAGGAAATATTAGATAAGGTAAGGATAGAATGATACATAAATGCCGAGGGCAGGTGACTCATCACCTGCCCCCATACATCTTCTCATAATAATCACGATACTCACCGCTTATGATAGTTTCCCACCACTCACGGTTGTTAAGGTACCAGTCTATCGTCTTTTTGATGCCGTCCTCGAATTTCGTTTCGGGGAGCCAGCCGAGCTCGTTATGTATCTTGGTCGGGTCTATCGCATAGCGCATATCGTGACCCTTTCTGTCCTCAACATAAGTTATAAGGCTTTCCGGTTTGTCAAGTGCCTTACATATCAGCTTTACGATGTCGATGTTTTTCATCTCGTTGTGTCCGCCGATGTTGTATACCTCGCCGACTCTGCCCTTATGGATAACAAGGTCTATCGCCTTGCAGTGATCCTCAACATACAACCAGTCACGGACGTTTAGACCCTCTCCGTAAACAGGCAGCGGCTTGTCGTTAAGACAATTTGCTATCATAAGAGGTATCAGCTTTTCCGGGAAATGATACGGTCCGTAGTTATTTGAACACCTGCTTATCGTCACCGGCAGACCATACGTCCTGTGATATGCAAGCACAAGAAGGTCAGCGCCAGCCTTTGATGAGCTGTAAGGGCTGCTGGTATGTATAGGCGTTTCCTCTGTAAAGAACAGGTCAGGTCTGTCAAGCGGAAGATCGCCGTAGACTTCATCGGTAGACACCTGATGATAGCGCTTGATGCCGTACTTTCTGCAAGCGTCCATAAGTGTCTGAGTGCCCATTATATTTGTCTGCAAAAATATGCCCGGGTCTTCGATAGAGCGGTCAACATGGCTCTCAGCCGCAAAGTTCACGACCATGTCGGGGTGTTCCTCCTCAAAGAGCTTGTTGACAGCTTCTCTGTCGCATATATCAGCCTTTACAAATCTGAAATTCGGCTCATCCATAACAGGCGCAAGCGTTGAAAGATTGCCGGCATATGTGAGCTTATCAAGGCACACTATCCTGTATTCGGGATATTTTTTCAGCATATGGAATATGAAATTGCTTCCTATAAATCCGGCACCGCCGGTAACTATGATCGTCATTTTTGTAACCTCACAATATGATCTTACCTTCAAGAACTGCCCTTAAATGTTCGCCATAAGGACTCTTGCCGTATTTATCTGCACTTGCTGCAAGCTGTTCATCAGTCGTCCAGCCGAATCTGTATCCTATCTCCTCGGGAGATGAAATAGTCATGCCCTGATACTGTTCAAGCATACAAACGAAATTAGTAGCACGTCTTAAACTATAAAACGTACCTGCATCGAGCCATGTAAACCCCCTGCCGAGAAGCTGTGCATTGAGCTTGTCCTGTTCAAGATACATCTCATTTAGCGTAGTTATTTCATATTCACCCCTATCGCTTGGCTTGACAGCTTCAGCCATCTCAGCTACGCCCTTGGGGTAGAAATACAGGCCAACTATTGCATAATTGCTCTTAGGCTCTTTCGGCTTTTCCTCGACGGAGAGAACTTTAACACCGTTATCGTAATCATTGGAGATACGCTTGAATTCCATTATCCCGAAGCGTTCAGGATCGTCAACATAGTAGCCGAATATAGACGCATGACCACTTTCGGCAGCTCTTTTAGCGGCGGCGAGCTTATGTCCAAGACCGTTGCCATAGAAGATATTATCACCAAGTATCATTGCACAAGGCTCGTCCCCGATAAAGTCCTTACCGATTATAAACGCCTGAGCAAGCCCCTCGGGCTTTTCCTGTACAGCATATGACAGCTTGATGCCAAACTGGCTGCCGTCGCCTAAAAGCTGCTCTATCCTCGGTGTATCTTCGGGTGTTGAGATGATAAGTATATCCTGTATCCTGGCAAGCATAAGCGTTGACAGCGGATAGTAGATCATTGGTTTGTTATATACCGGCAACAGCTGCTTGCTTGTTACCATTGTCAGCGGATATAGCCTTGTGCCGGCTCCACCGGCAAGGATTATGCCTTTCATTTGGTCACCTCTATCAATATAGTTTATACTTCCGTTTTTGCTTTCTCCAACGAAGCCGCAATTACCTGGTCCATATCATAGTACTTATACTCACCAAGTCTGCCGCCGAAGATGACATTTTTCTCCTGCTCAGCAAGTTTCCTATACTCCTGATACAGCTTCCCGTTCTTCTCGTCATTGACAGGATAATATGGCTCGTCGCCCGGCTTCCATTCGGAGCTGTACTCTCTGGATATGACCGTTTTCGGCAGGTCATTTCCGTTTTCGTCCTTGCCGAACTCGAACCATTTATGCTCGATTATTCTTGTCCACGGAGTTTCTCTGTCTGTATAGTTGACAGCGGCGTTTCCCTGAAAGCTCGGCTTATCGAGCAGCTCGTTTTCAAACCTGACTGAACGGTATTCAAGTGTTCCCAGCTTAAAATCAAAGTAAGCATCTATCGGACCTGTATAGATCACCTTTTGAGCCAGCTTGTCAAGCTCAGCCTTGTTTTCAAGATAGTCCACACCAAGTCTGACCTCGATACCGTCAAGCATATTCTCGACCATTTTAGTATAGCCGCCTATCGGGATACCCTGATAAAGCGCATTAAAATAGTTATTATCAAACGTCAGGCGAACAGGGAGTCTTTTGATTATGAATGCAGGCAGATCCTTGCAGTCACGTCCCCACTGTTTTTCAGTATATCCTTTTATGAGCTTTTCGTAGATGTCACGTCCTACAAGCGAGATAGCCTGTTCTTCAAGATTCTTTGGCTCTCCTGTGATCTCCTTGCGCTGCTCCTCGATCTTTGCAGCCGCTTCTTCGGGAGTGACCACGCCCCACATCTTATTGAATGTATACATATTGAAGGGTAGCGAATAAAGCTCTCCCTTATAATTGGCAACAGGCGAATTTGTAAAACGGTTGAACTCTGCAAACTGCTGAACATATTCCCACACCTGTTTATTGTTGGTATGGAAAATATGTGCGCCGTACTTATGGACATTTATGCCCTCGACCTTTTCTGTGTAGACATTTCCTGCAATGTGGTCTCGCTTGTCGATGACAAGCACACTTTTCCCGGCAGCTTTTGCCTGCTGTGCGAATACAGCACCATATAGGCCGGCGCCGATTATTAGGTAGTTGTACATGATGTCTCTCCCATGGCATAATGTGAATTACAAAAAAGACTATTATTGTGATAATGAATAGTCCATCTGACCCGATCTAAGCTCTATATTATTTATCAGATTTCAATGCTTCAGTTATTTTTGTGCTAGATATACCTTTTGTATAAGGAAAATAAATTATTTTTATTCCTTCTCTGGAAAACTCTTTTTCATACT
>JAFUYP010000042.1 GCA_017470535.1 Ruminococcus sp.
AACACCGCACGACCATTGTGTGTCAGATGCGCCGTCCGGATTTTCGTCAGAATGCCCATTTTTGCCGCCGTTTTACTGGCGTAAGACAAGGTAAAATTGGGTATTATGACGGAAATCCGGCAAGCAGATGGCACACAAAGGCGTGAGCCGGTGGTCGTGCGGTGTTGCCCAAGCACAAAAAAACAAGCACTGCAAAGGTCTTTACCAATGCAGTGCTTTATTCTATGCCGCAGCGATATGCTTGTTCTTGTGATACGAGGGCGGAGCGAATACCGTGTAGCTGTCATCTGTCGGAGCGTTCTGGTTTTCGTCCATATCATCAATATCTCCGAAACCGTCCTCCGTGCCCTTTATCATGTCGTAGTATATTATAGAGTTTGAGATGCTTATGCGCTGCTCCGCATAATCGGAGTACGCCTGTATATACGAGTCGTCCACACAGCCGTCGTCCTTTCTTGCATCAGCCGCCGCCTGTGAATAGGTCGTGTCCTCAGTCGTCTTGAACAAGCCGTCCTTAGCCTCGTCATACATAGGTATCGGCGTGTCCTTGTATACCTGATTGCAGGGAACGTGCATGGCAATGTTCTCATACCCCGACAGATCGAAGTAAATATCCTTCTGGCTGTCATAGTAGATAGAGTCTGTCACAAAGTTGCCGTTCGGGAAGATCACGACATTCTCCTTGTCAGCATCTATCGACAGTACATCATGCCCGAGCGCATACTGATCCTTGAACCCGAAGAGATTTCCAAGTGTCGGCAGTACATCATACATACCCATGACCTTCTTTATCTCCTGCGGCTCATAGCCGCCGTCCTTTGACCAGATTATGAAAGGCACCTTCCTGTTGATATTGTAGTAGAAATCATCTACCGGTACATATCCCGGGTCGCCCTCTTCAAGAGTAGTTTCTGTAAAGGGATCATAATTGTAGTAGTAATTGTACTCCTCTTCCTTGACCTTTGCGTCGTGGTCGCCGTAGAGGATAACGACTGTATCATCGAGCAGACCCTCATTGTCCATATCCTGTAAAAGCTGTGCGAGCGCTTCGTCTGCATAATGTACGCTCTTGAAGTAGCTCCCCAGCTTCGTCCCCTCTAAGAACGGAGCGGACACTTCCTCATACAGCCCTGTCTGCTCATTTTTCTTCTTGTACTTGAAGTCAACGCCGAATGTGCTTACCCTCTCAATATCCGTGAACGGCGTGTGGTTGGTAAGCATTATCATAGCGCCGTACCAGTTTTTGTTTTCAGCGTCTATCTGTTTTATCTTCGGGACTGCCTGCCTGAAAAACGACTTGTCGGAAAGCCCCAGCCCGATAGTTTCATCAATATCAAAATCCGTCGAATAGTTAAAGAACTTGTCGTACCCGAGAGAGGTGTGAAGATTCATTCTGTTCCAGTAAGAGCCGTTGTTGCCGTGCATACTGAATACATAATACCCCTTCTCCTTTACGAGCTTCTGTATCGAGGTATAATCCCTGTCCCAGTAGTTGATAGCGACCGTGCCGGTAGATGCCGGCATAAGTGAGGTCGAGAATGTAAACTCGCTGTCCGAGCTTGTGCCGACAGATTCCTGAGCATAGAAATTCGAGAAGTATATCCCCTCTTTTGCGAGCTTGTTGAGTGTAGGCGTTACCTCCTCGCCGTTCATGTAAGAGCCGAGCATAAAGTTCTGCATACTCTCACAGTGAATGACCAGCATATTCTTGCCCTTGAAAATATCACTGTACTCGTTCTCACGGCTAACCGCATCCTTTGTGTCCTTGTCCGTGTAAAAGTCCGTAAACTGCGCCTTGCTCTCATCATACCCAAACATCAGGCTGACCTTTGAATAAACGCTCTGTATGGTATCACTTATCTGATAGGTGTAAAGCCCGAATGTAGCCAGAGTGTATTCTCTGTTCCACTGCTTTCTCAGACGGCTGTAATCAGTGCCTGTGAACATGACCGCCGCCACCGCCGCAAAGGTAAGCCCCGTAAGGAAAGTCTTTACAAAGAGCTTTTTGCCGTCTTTCTTCTCAGCTATCTCGTCAAAGTAGCCGGGCTTTTTCTTCCTTATCAGCACATACACCACTATCATAGCGATGATAGACCAGAGGAAAAGCAGGTCCTTAGCCTCCATGATATTCTTTGTGACTGCGTCCATAACGCCGCCGAGCTGTGATGCTGTGGATATGAGCGACACCGACGCAAACGACTTGTAATTAGTATAATAGATAGAGTTTATAACACACAGTATGGAGCTTAGGCTCGTAAATATCATATAGTAGATTATCCGGCGTCTGGGCTTTATAAGAAAGCCGAACATACCCAGTATCAGCACCGCCGCAATATCTGCAAGTATAGGCTTGTAAAAATTATATGTAAACTTTACCGTGAACACTCTCAAAACAAAAGAGTTTATCAGCGACGAGCATACATACATCATAAACAGTATATTATGCGAGCAGAACTTTTTCCATTTTTCAGGCAGCCCCGAAAAATAACCTTTTATCTTATCCATTTATTACTCCTTATATTATATATACACACGATATATACACACGTTTGTTTTTTATTACACCACTATGTATTTTAAAACTTTTTGGAGTATTTGTCAAGGATAAAGCGGTTTTTTCATTCAATTTTCACAGTTTGGAAAGGTTTTGTAACTGTTACTTGCATTTATTTACAATAAAAATTACAAACCTGTTACAGCTCAATGCTCACCACATCATCAAGCGCTATTACCGACTTGTCATAAAATACAAACTGCCTGCTTACAGTATCTATCAGCCTGATAACGCCTGTTTTCTGTTCAAAGCTGCCGCCCGGCTTGTACCTGTCCTTTACAAAATACACAAGCGTCACCTCGGGGCATTCCGGCAGCCTTTCAGTAAGCAGTGCGAGCTTTTCATCGAGCTTGTCAAGATCGTCCTCGCACAGCCCGGTAAAGCTGTCGGTGTACCTTGCCTGCTCATTTATTATAGCATCAAACCCGGTAAGAGCCGCAAACGGTGCGAACTGCGCCGCCCTGTCCCTCATGAGCATCTTCCTGTGCCGCCCCGAGCCTGTGTATTCGGCATCATAAATATCCGCATATCTGTTCATGCCTTGTGTCCTCCTATCTGGCTGTTGCGCTCTCTTGCAGTTGCCCCTTCAAGGAAATTCACACCTTTTAGCAGAGCGTTCTTGCCGTATTTTCGTTTTATCCGTATCATCGCAAGCTGAAGATCACGCTCACGCTCCTTGGCTCTTTTGCGCCTTGCCTGCTCCTCGTCACTGATGACAGGTGTGAACATATCGAGCTGCTCATAGGTCTCACTTACCGGTATGTCCTCTTTTTTTATCAAGCCGCACGCTGCGATATTCAGTCTCCTTATCAGCAGCGGAGCGTTGTATATACGCTTATAAAGCTCATCTGCTCCAGCAGTTATCTCCTTAGCCGAGCAGGTGTATTCGTCTATGTTTTGCGTACCGTGCGAGTGTACCGGTATTTTCCTGCCGTAATGGTCGCTCTTTATCTCCCCGGTGTAAGACGCAGCCATTTCGCTGTCACGAAGATTTTTTATATCATACCCAATAGTCACAGTCAGCTTTTTTGTCACAAGCCCCTTGCCTGCAAGATCAAGTGCGAGCATATCCGCCATTTCCCATAGTATCAGCCTTGCAGTGTCGCCGTCAGTCGCATGGGTCAGCACCTGCCCCGAGCTTAAAGAATTAGACACCGGGCGGTAGTCCTTTATATCCTTTATGGTGCAGTACTCCCTGCCCCATGCGTGGTCTATCAGCAGCTCCGCATTGACCCCGAACAGCGAATACAGCTTGTCCTCGCCGTACTTTGACATCGAGAACCTCGCCACATCGCCCATAGTGAACAGCCTCAGCCCCTCGAGCTTTTTTCTGTACCCTGCCCCTATCCGCCAGAAATCGGTTATCGGCTTATGCTCCCATAACAGCCTGCGGTAGCTTTTTTCATCAAGCTCCGCCACACGCACGCCGTCCTTGTCTGCCGGCATATGCTTGGCCACTATATCCATAGCTATCTTGCACAGATAGAGGTTGCTGCCGATGCCTGCCGTAGCAGTTATCCCTGTGCTTTTAAGCACATCTCTCACCATAGTCATAGCCATATTGTGTGCGCAGCCGTACTTCCCGATGTAGGGCGTCGCATCTATAAACACCTCGTCCACCGAATAAACGTGTATATCCTCGGGGGAAACATACTTTAAATATATCCTGAAAATATCCGCACTCGTCTGCATATACAGTGCCATTCTCGGCGGTGCTGTGATATACGAAAGCTCAAGCGAGCTGTCCTTTGCAAGCTCACTTGCAAGATACGAGCTGCCCTTAAATCTCCTGCCCGGGGCATTTCTAAGACGGCGCCGGTTTATGTCCCCCACCTCGGATATGACCTCAAACAGCCTTGCCCTGCCCGAGATACCATACGCTTTGAGCGACGGCGTGACAGCAAGACATATGGTCTTTTCCGTCCTGCTCATATCTGCCACCACAAGATTGGTGTCAAGCGGATCAAGCCCACGCTCGACACATTCGACCGATGCGTAAAAGCTTTTAAGATCTATCGCTATGTAAACTCTCCCCATAATGACACCTCCTCACGCCAAAGTAGAACATTTCTTCTATACTATTATAGCACATACATTTCATATTGTCAACACCATATCTTGTGTTTTGAAAAAAATCATAGCACAAAATTTCGTGTGCAATAATTTTAAGGCAACACCGCCGGGCCATTGTATGCCAGATACGCAGTCAGATTTTTCGTCAGATTGCCTAAATTTACCGCAGGAATACTGTCGTATTTCAAGGTAAATTTGGGCGATATGACGGAAAATATGCAAGTAGATGGCATACA
>JAFUYP010000043.1 GCA_017470535.1 Ruminococcus sp.
CTCCTATAGGGAAGCATTCACCCGTTATGCAAACGAGGTCGTTGCCGAGAGCTACCGGGAGAGCTTCCTGCATTTTATTGACCCTGACAATATCCGCAAGAGGCTTGAAAAGGAAACGATCATTGCGCTGCGCTACCTGACTGTCGGAAAGAACGGTCAGGAGACCTATGAAATGCTCCGTATGGCAGGAGTTCGCCATGCTGAGGACAGAGACGACCACATTGTCCACGCTGTCGGAGTTGGCTGTACGGATATAGACGGCGAAATGAGGGAATCTATGGCGCAGAGCCGGGCACTCAGCGATGCACTTGCTGCCGCAGAACAGGCAAGCAAAGCAAAGACATCCTTCCTGTCGAGCATGAGCCACGAGATCAGAACGCCCATGAATGCTATCATCGGGCTGAATGCCATTGCCCTTAACGCTCCTGAATTAACTGACAAGACGAGAGATTATCTTGAAAAGATCGGCAGCTCGGCCAATCACCTGTTAAGTCTGATCAATGACATTCTGGATATGTCAAGAATAGAATCAGGGAAAACTGTGCTGAAAAATGAGGACTTCTCCTTCTCAAAGCTGCTTGAACAGATCAATACTATTTTCGGCGCACAGTGCGCTGATAAGGGACTGGACTACAATTGCCGCATCATCGGTTCGGTAGATGCCCATTATATCGGTGACAATATGAAGCTGCGGCAGGTGCTTATCAATATTCTCGGAAATGCCGTCAAGTTCACCCCCGAGGGCGGAAGCGTGGCACTTACTGTTGAGAGAACAGCTCATTTTGACAGCAGGTCAACTCTGCGCCTTACGATATCCGATACCGGCATAGGTATGAGTTCCGAATACCTGCCGAAGCTGTTTGAGACCTTCAGCCAGGAGGACAGCTCTGCCACCAACAGATACGGCAGCTCGGGACTTGGAATGGCTATCACCAAAAATATCGTGGAGATCATGAACGGCAACATTGAGGTGCAAAGCGAAAAGGGAAAGGGTACTACATTTATCGTGACGGTCACACTTATGGATTCCGCATATTCCGAGAGTGATCCGGAAGATCATGACATGAATCTCGGTGAGCTGAGCGTACTTGTCATAGACGATGATCCCGTAGCCTGTGAGCACGCAAAGCTGGTGCTTGGTAAAGCGGGTATCGCTTGCGAAACGGTACTGTCGGGCAAGGAAGCGATCGAACTGGTAAGGCTCAGACAGGCAAGACAGCAGCCGTTTGATCTGCTTCTCATTGACCTGAAAATGCCCGGAATGGACGGCATTGAAACGGCAAGAGAGATACGCAGTGTTGTAGGCCATGAAACGGCGATCATCATCATCACCGCCTACAAATGGGACGATGTGCTTGAAGAGGCCGAGACTGCCGGTGTTGACTCCTTTATTGCCAAGCCGCTGTTTGCCGATAATGTCATTGAGGAATTCAGGTCTGCATACAGAAAGAAGAATCCTGCCGGAAGAAAGGCTGGTCATAAGGCGGAGCTTAAAGGCAGGAACATACTGCTTGCCGAGGATGTTCCCATCAATGCGGAGATCGTGAAGATGGTGCTTGCCATGCGTGAGATAAATGTCGATCATGCGGAGAACGGCAAAACAGCGCTTGAAAAATTCTCTGCAAGTGAAGTGGGACACTATGATGCAGTGCTGATGGATGTCAGAATGCCTGAAATGGATGGACTTGAAGCTGCGGCAAAAATAAGAGCGCTTGAAAGAGCTGATGCAAAAACGATTCCCATTATCGCTATGACAGCAAATGCGTTCGACGAAGATGTACAGCGCTCGTTGCAGGTGGGTATGAATGCACATCTCTCAAAGCCTGTTGAGCCTGAGCACCTGTATCAGACATTAGGGGAACTTATATGGGAAGCCGATCAGCACAGATAACGGAGTAACAGCGATAAGACCCACCCGTTTAACAGGTGGGTCTTATTATGCTTTGTTGTCTCCCAATAAGCTCAAAACCACCTGCTCTATAAGAAAACAGGTGGTTTCGATATTATTAAAAAGGAGAGTGTAAAATGCTTGTTTGACCGTATACAGGATCACTTGAAATTTGTATACTCATCATCAGGGTTCGGCCACAGCCTGTATCTCGGGTTGCAGCCCCAGCCGCTTGTAGTTATCCACGGCAGCGGGTGCGACGCATCGTCATATCTTGCACCTGCCCATATCTCTATCTTGTCCGGGTCATCGACCCTGTGACAGATAAGCCATTCATCAGTCTTGATGCCATCATGATCGACCGCTCTCATCTTATAAGACGGGTTGCCGTTTGATGTATCAAAAAGCTCATCGAGCATCTTTGCATACGGCTTCCATTCTGTATTGGCGCCGCTTTCAAAAGATGTGTAGTAGCCGTTCTTGACGCCCCTTATCTTCGTAACTACAAAGATATTGTACGGAGTTTCCTGAACGCCGCCGACCGTCGCATACACGCCCTTATAGATAGTCTTGCTGCCGCTTGCAGCATATGAGAACTTCTCAAACAGGTCATCGTCCTTGACCATTTCAGTTTCTATTCTTTCACCGAACTGCCTTGCCGTTTCGCAGTCCGCCCTCTTGTTGGCTTCTTTTACATACCCCATGAGCGTCGGTACGATAATAGCCGCCAGCGTGCCGATTATCGCAATTACCACGATAAGCTCTACAAGCGTAAATCCTTTCCTGGTATTTTTCATAATATCACCCCAAATAGTATTACGAGCAACCGCTGACGGTGCTTATGCGTCAACGGTTCTTCATGTATATATTATACCACTCCAGGGCAATTATGTCAATTGTTTGAATTTGTCGCAAACGTTTTAGTTTGTTAATCTTTATCCTAAATGTTAAATTTTTGAAGTTAGAAATATCTGACAAAAATATCAAAATCTGCGGAATATCGACCCCTTTGGCTCCCCGAACATTTTTCATATCCGTCCGCCTTCGGCGGACACCTTAACTGTTACCTGTCAACTTGATCTTCGCCTGTAAACTTGATATTCTCTGTCCTTATTTTTCCGTGCAGAACTCTACCTTCTTGCCTTCAAGTATCATGTTTGTAGTCCTTACAGCACACATCTTTCCGCACATAGAGCAGGTGTGTCTGTCAGCAGGCGGAGTGCTTTCAAAGTATGCCCTTGCCTTTTCGGGGTCGGCGCATATCTTGAACATCTCCTCCCAGTCTACCTTGTGACGGGCTTTTGCCATTTCGTTGTCCTTGTCCCTTGCGTGCGGCACACCCTTTGCGATATCGGCAGCGTGTGCAGCGATACGGCTCGCCATTATGCCTTCCTTAACGTCATTTACATCAGGAAGACGCAGATGCTCGGCAGGTGTGACATAGCACAGGAAATCCGCTCCGTTCGCCGCAGCTATCGCACCGCCTATCGCCGATGTGATGTGGTCGTATCCCGGGAATATATCCGTCACCAGCGGTCCTAACACATAGAAAGGCGCATTGTGGCAAAGGCGCTTTTGCAGCTTCATGTTCGCAGCTATCTCGTCCATAGCCATGTGACCCGGACCCTCGACCATTACCTGAACGTTCTTCTCCCATGCACGCTGTGTAAGATACCCCAGCTCTATCAGCTCGCTTATCTGCCCGGGGTCGGTCGCATCATCTATGCACCCGGGACGGAGTGCGTCGCCAAGGCTTATAGTCACATCATACTCGTAAAGAATATCCAGCACCTTGTCATAGAACTCAAAGAACGGGTTCTCATTTCCCGTCATCATCATCCACGCAAACAGCAAAGAGCCTCCACGGGATACTATGTTCATCTCTCTGCCCTCACGCCTGAAAGCCTCTACCGCACGGCGGTTGATTCCTGCGTGTATAGTCATAAAGTCCACACCCTCCTCGGCGTGCGCCCTTACGACCTTGAGAAAATCCTCCGCTGATATTTCAAGCAGATCCTTGTCAAGATACCCTATCGCATCATACATAGGCACTGTGCCTATCATAGCAGGTGACTTCTCGATCAGTGCAGTGCGGAATTTATTGGTCTTGCCGTAGTTAGATAAGTCCATTATAGCCTCAGCGCCGAAGTTTATCGCCATATCCACCTTCTGCATCTCAAGCTCGTAATCCTTTGCGTCGCCTGAGATACCTAAGTTTACATTTATCTTTGTGCGCATCTTAGTGCCTATGCCCTCGGGGGATATGCTCTTATGATTTACATTGCAGGGTATCGCTACCTCACCCTTTGCAACTAATGCCCTCAGCTCTTCGGGGGCGATGTACTCCTTCTTTGCGACTATCTCCATTTCGGGAGTTATTATGCCTTTCTTAGCGGCTTCCATTTGTGTGTGATAATTTTTCATTGTGATACTTTCCTTTCTTACTTTGCAAATCCACTGTTTATATCGAATGCGTGACACATAGGACCTTTGCCCTTTCCGAGATCGAGCATAGCGGCAAGTGCGCCCGAGATATACTGCTTGGCTCTCTCAACAGAGGTCTTTATGTCTGCGCCCTTTGCAAGATTTGACGCAATGGCACTTGACAATGTGCAGCCTGTGCCGTGGGTATTGGGATTGTCTATCCTGCTGCCCTCGAACCATACGCCCGACTTCCCGTCATAGAGATAGTCATTAGCGTCATTAAGGCTGTGACCGCCCTTTACCAGCACAGCGCAGCCTGTTTTCTCTGCAATGCTCTTTGCTGTACTCTCCATGTCCTCAGCCGAGGTTATCTTAGTGCCTGCAAGCACCTCCGCCTCGGGGATATTGGGGGTGATGATGTCCGCTTTCGGCAAAAGCAGCGTCGTCAGCACACTTATAGCCTCATCGCTTATCAGCTTAGCGCCCGATGTTGCTACCATTACCGGGTCAAGGACGACGTTTTTTGCGCTGTACTTGTCAAGATACTCAGCTATCGTTCTTATTAGCTCACCCGATGCGACCATGCCGATCTTGACAGCGTCCGGGAAAATATCCGAAAAAACACTATCAAGCTGCAAGCCAAGAAACTGTGGAGTTACCTCCATGATACCACTTACGCCGGTAGTGTTTTGCGCAGTAAGGGCTGTGACGGCACTCATGGCGTATACGCCGTTTGCCGTCATAGTCTTTATATCTGCTTGTATACCGGCGCCTCCGCAGGAGTCTGATCCTGCGATCGTTAATGCTGTTTTCATTTACATTTCTCCTTTCAGCATTTTGAACGTTTTATATAGCGGCATAAGGTGGTGCCCCCGATATACCGCTTTTTGTTTATTTTAAGGCAACACCGCATAAAGACCGCCTGAGGGCTTTGCGGTGTTGCCTTAACAGTTACGCCGTTTCCATCTGCGCATCTTTAAGTGTGCAGTAGGTGTAGCTGCCCTCGGTGTAGGTGTCAAAAGTCCCCACTACTGTTATATCGTCACCCTCCTTGGGGTAATCGTCCGGGTATTTGAAATCGCCCTCACGCTGGAATTCCAGCCCCTGCTGACAGCAGGCTGATGCATCAGCTATGAACACCGCAAAGTATTCGCCGCCCGTTGCCGGGTCGGTGGTGTATGCAAATGTACCCTTGGCTTTTATCTTCTTGCCGATGTACTTGTCGGTGTTTGACTGTACCATGTCGAAAACCTGTGCGTAGACAAGATTGGATTCGAGCTTTGTCAGATCTACGTCAATATCTCCCGATGATGTATCTATATCCGCAAGGTCTACCTGATCGGGAACAGGCGTTGCCTGCTTGTCTTCCCAGTAGCTCTCAGCTATCGCCGACGGGTCTAATGAATCAAGTATGTCGGCGCTTTCAGCCGATGAGCTGTCGGAGCTTTTTTCGCTGTCCGCCTGCGATATAAGGCTGTCTACCTTTGAGGTATCGCCGCATGAGGTGAGTGTGAACAATGCTGCAAGCGTGAGCGGAAGTATGCTTTTGTAAATTTTCATAGATTATCCTTTCTATGCACGTTTTGTTATCTTCGATATGATACAGAAGACAAAGAATACTAAAATATCAGCCGAAACGATAGTAGAACCTACCGGCGTTGACATAAGGATAGATGCGAATATCCCGACTGCGGCACAGATGACGGATATTATCGCCGAGCAGATTATTACGCCACGGAAGCTCTTGAACACTCTCATAGCCGAGAGCGACGGGAAGATTATCAGAGCCGATATGAGCAGCGAGCCGACTAAATTCATCGCAAGCACTATTATAAGTGCAGTAACTACCGCTATAAGAAGATTATACCCGTCTGCCTTTATGCCGGTAGCCTTTGAGAAATTCTCATCGAATGTGACTGCGAATATCTTGTTGTAAAAAAGAATGAATATCAAAAGCACTACGATAGATAAAAGTATGCAAAGGTTCACATCATCTGGTTTTAGTGTAAGTATAGATGTCGAGCCGAAAAGTGTCGAGCATACATCGCCCGAGATATTCGACGAGGTAGGAAAGCGGTTCATAAGCATATACCCGACCGCAAGTGACCCTACCGAGATCATAGCGACTGCGGCGTCGCCCTTTATCTTGGCGTTCTTGCCGGGGCGAAGAAGAAGTATCGCCGCTATAAGCGTTATCGGCAGCACGATATAGTTATTATTAAGGTCTGCGACAAAGTCCGCAATGCTCTTAGCCGTTCCCGACACCTCGCCCGATGCCGATATGCCTGCTGCTATCTCCTTTATTATCACAGGGAGCACCGCCGCAAGGCTCATAGCGCCGAATGCAACGTGCGAAAGCCCGTCACCTATGAACGAGAACCTTTTAAGCACCAGTGTGACTCCGAGCAGTGATGAACACAAAGCTATCAGCAGCCCCACTATCACCGCATACTGCACGAACGGGTATTCAAGGTATGAGGAGAGCTTGTCTATCATTTCACCCATTCAGCTTCTCCTCCCTTTCAGTTTAAGTAGTTTGCTTATCGTTATACTTGCAGCCGCTGCCGCTGCGACAGGAACTGCTGCTGCCAGAAGTGCCGGCGCATCGCTTTTTTCCTTTGGCTTTTTTTCAGGCTCGGGTGTGTCGCCCTCGTCGCCGTTCTCGGTGATGATAAAGCTCTTGCCCACCTTGCTTACGAGATAATCCTCCTTGCTGCCGAAAAACAGCTGCTTCTGATGCCCCATATGCAGCACATGGCTTGCATACCTCACCGCCGCATTTACATCGTGGGAAACCATTATTATCGTGATGCCGCTGTCATTTAAAGTCTTTATCATTTCATAAAGATCTGTCTGTGCCTTCGGGTCAAGCCCTGTGACCGGCTCGTCCAAAAGCAGTAATTTGGTAGTCGCACATAAAGCCCTTGCAAGCAGCACCCTCTGCTGCTGACCGCCCGAAAGCTCCCTGTAACAGCGCTTTGACAGCTCGCTTATCCCCAAGCGCTCCATGTTGCTTTTTGCAAGCTCCTTCTGCTCCCTGCTGTAAAAGGGGCGCATACCTGTTTTTGACAGGCAGCCCGAAAGCACTATCTCATATACCGATGCCGGGAAATCTCTCTGCACCAGCGTCTGCTGCGGCAGATACCCTATCTCGGAGGGCTTTAACCCGTCTGACCATTCTATCGAGCCCGAGTCTACCGGCTTTAAGCCGAGTATAGTCTTTATCAGCGTGCTCTTGCCCGAGCCGTTCTCGCCCAGAATACAAAGATAGTCGCCGCTGCCCACCGAAAAATCTATCCCGGCAGCAACAGTCATATTCTCATATCCGAGTGTGGCGTTTTTGCAAATTATCTGCTTTGACATAACTGCTCCTTAACTTATCGCTTCACTGAGAGTTTTAAGGTTCTCCCTCATAAGCGTTATATATGTGTGGTCGTTATCGACCTGCTCCTTTGTGACAGACTGTAAGGAATCAAGCGTGCGTATCTCGGCATTCCTGTCCTTTGTGTTGTCGATGATCGCCTGAGCTATCTTCCGGTCGGAATTTTCTATCACGAACACCGTCTTGGCGCTCAGCTCATCTACCTTGCCGGCTAAGAAGGCTATCGTTTCAAAGCTCGCCTCGGTCTCAGCCGAGCAGCCTGCGAATGCGGCAAAGTAGTCAAAGCCGTATTCATCGGTAAAATAGCGAAACGGGAACCTGTCACCGAAGATGAGCGTCTTCTGCTTTGCACTGTCAGCAAGGGCTTTGAAGTCCTTGTCAAGCGCATCAAGCTCGGACTCATATGAAGTAAAGTTGCTTTTGTATTTGTCTTTGTTCTTGTCATCTATCTCGCAAAGGTCGTCTGTTATCTTCTGACAGACAGTCTTTGCATTGCTCACAGACAGCCAGATATGCTCGTCATATTCCTTTTCCTCTTCAGCGTCTGTATGCTCCTCTTCCTCTGCCTGCATACCCTCCTTGAGCTCTTCCTCCTTGGCACTGTCGCCTATCAGGTCAAGCATATCTATTATTTTCATGTCCTTGTTCGTCTTGTTTTCAAGCGCATCGTCCACCCAGCTGTCAGACTCGCCGCCTGCGTAGATAAACAGGTCACAGTCGGATATTGTGAGAATATCCTCTGCCGTCGGCTGATAGGAGTGAAGATCCGCACCGCTGTCGAGCAGGTATGTTATCTCAACATCTTCTACACCCTTTGTCAGCTGCCTTGCCCAGTCGTATTCCGGGAAGATAGTGCAGACTATATTCACCTTGCTGTCGTTTTTTGAGGATGAGCTGCCGCTGCCGCAGGAGGCAAGCCCCCCGAGCGCAAGTGCAGCACTTATTATAGCTGTGGTAATTCTTTTTATCATTGTTATCTCCTTGATCTCTATTTGCACCCCTCGCACCTGCCGGGCAGTACAGCATTACTGTCAAGCTCGAAATGCTCCTCTTTGAATATCCTCTCCATAAGCTCACGGCTCTCTTCGTCGTTCATGTGATACAGCTTGCCGCAGGATATACATTTCATATGCAAATGGTGATGACAGCTCTCGCCGCTTGTGATCTGATAGACAAAATTGCGGCTGTTGCCCTTGACGGTGCGCTTGACCTCGCCGCTCTCGACAAGCTCCTTGATAAGGCGGTAGATAGTGCTTTCCCCCGGCACTTTCGTGACCTCGGGGTCGTCCTTCATCATAAGCGCTATCTCTGCGACGGTAAAGCTGTCATTCCTGTGCCGTGCAAGAAAGCATTTAAGCTCCTCCTTCTGGGCGGTATTATATTTTGCCATATACTGTCACCTCACTCAATTTGAGAGTTATTTTCAAATTGCATTATTGATTATAACATATAACATATGCTTTGTCAATAGGAAAAATGCCATAAAAAAGCCCCTTGCTTGACAAAAAATGTGAGGTATTATATAATAGTTATACTATTCACAATTCACGATCCACAATTGTGCATTGTGAATTGTGAATTGTGCATTAAAAAAGGCAGGTAAAAAAATGAGAGCAAGATCTAAGAATATAAACAGACAATTCGCCGGTATCGACCGGATAGAGCGGCTGTTAAGATACCCCATGACGGTGATAGAGCATGACTGACAGCCGCAGCTATCAAAAAACGATGACCGCCTGCTTTATAGGATATATAGTTCAGGCGATAGTCAATAATTTCCTGCCGCTTTTGTTTGTAACGCTCAGAGAAGAGCTTTCCCTGCCGCTGTCGCAGATAACATGGCTGATAACGGTAAACTTCGCAGTACAGCTCACAGTAGATGCGCTGTCGCCTGCGTTTGTTGACAGGATAGGCACAAGGGCATCTATGCTCATAGCGCACGGCTTGTCGGCAGCAGGGTTTGCCTGCCTTGCGTTTTTGCCTGACATCATGCCGCCGTTCACAGGGCTTGTGATATGCGTTATGATGTACGCTGTCGGCGGCGGTCTGCTCGAAGTTCTCGTAAGCCCGATAGTTGAATCCTGCCCGACTGACAATAAACAAACTGCAATGGCGCTTTTGCATTCCTTTTACTGCTGGGGTCAGGCAGGCACGGTGCTGTTGTCTACGCTGTTTTTCTTTGTTTTTAGCGTAAGTAACTGGCGTGTGCTGGCGCTCATCTGGGCGATAGTCCCGGCTGCTAACTTTATTATGTTTACAAAAGTACCTTTGTCGCCGTTTGTTGAAGAGGGCGAGCGCTCAAAGGGTCTGAAAGAGCTTATATTCAGCAGGCAGTTTCTGCTTTTTTCAGTTATGATGATATGCGCCGGGGCGTGTGAGCTTACTGTCAGCCAGTGGGCGTCCGCCTTTGCAGAGTCGGGGCTGCACGTCTCAAAAGCCGTGGGCGACCTGTTGGGTCCTATGGGCTTTGCAGTATCTATGGGAACGGCAAGGGCGTATTTCGGCAAGCATGGCGATAAGATGTCGCTTAAAGGATTCATGATAATAAGTGCGCTGCTTTGTATATCAAGCTATCTTCTGATAGGGCTTTGTGATAATGCAGCAGCCGGACTTTTCGGGTGTATGCTGTGCGGTTTCTCGGTGGGGATATTCTGGCCCGGCACCTTCAGTCTGGCAGCAGGCAGGATAAAAAACGGCGGCACGCTCATGTTTGCGCTGCTCGCACTTGCCGGTGATCTTGGCTGCGGCTCAGGGCCGACAGTTGCCGGCAAAGTCTCCGCACTGTTCTCAGACGACCTTAAAACAGGTATCCTCGCCGCAACAGTTTTCCCGGTGATAATGCTCATATCCGTGCTTGTGCAAAAGCACGACAGCAGGTAAATACCTCTCCTTCACGCCAATGCCGCATAATGCTAAAAAGTCCGCCCTAAAGCGCGGTGGCGATAAAGAAGTATTTGACAATTACAGCTTTGTATGTGCCACCGCTAAAAGAATAAATCATAAAGCAGAAAGAATAAAGAATAAACAAGGTGTCCGCTTTGCGGACATATTTCAAAATATATCGTGTCTTATCGGCAAAAGCCGATAAGACACGATACCTTGATTATTATTTCTTATTTATTCTTTCTTCTTTTTTCTTTTAGCAGGCGCTGCACTAAGTAACGCAAAGACACTTCTGCCGTGATACAGCAGAAGTGTCGGAATAAAAACTTCTTTATTGC
>JAFUYP010000044.1 GCA_017470535.1 Ruminococcus sp.
AGGCAAAAAAAGAACAGCCGCTTTAGCGGCTGCCCGTGAATGTAATGCGGTGCTAAACTTTCGGTACCCCTTGAGGGGTCAAGCCAGTAATAGCCCCTTTTAGGGGCAGAGCAAACCACCACTTTAGTGGTGGTTGTGATTGACATTTATTTGATTTGGTGTTATAATAATATTATCACATTTTTAATATGGAGGAAGAAAGAATGAAAAGACAGATCATTTCATCGGCACTGGCACTTTCTATGATATTCGGCGGCGCTGCGGCATTGCCGGAGAGCTTTGTACCTCAGAGCAGTATAGTTGCACAGGCAAAGAGCTTAGTGAGCGGCGACTTCAAATACAGCGTACTCAAAAACGGCACAGTCAAGATAGTAAAATATAATGGCAGCAAGACCGAAGTAAAAATACCGTCCAAGATAGACGGCAAAAAGGTCACGATGATAGGGAAATGGGCATTCTGTCTTGATAAAAAGATAAAAAAGATCACTATCCCAAAGGGAGTTACTAAGATAGGGGATAGTGCATTTAAAGACTGCACTGCTCTTAAAACTATCAAGCTGCCTGCGAGCTTAAAAACCATTGGATATGAGGCTTTTTACGGCTGCACGAGCCTGAGAACGGTGACGATACCAAAGGGCGTCAAGACTATCGGTGCAGGCGCATTTTTGGAATGCAAGAACCTCAAGACCATAAAAATACCAGGCACTGTCAAGACCTTTGAGATAGGTGCATTTGCCGGAACAAAATGGTTAAAGGAGCAGCAGAAGAAGGATCCGCTCGTTGTGGTAAACGGCATTCTTATCGACGGTTCTAAATGCAAAGGGAACGTTACCCTGCCAAAGAGTGTAAAAAGGATCGGTGAATATGCGTTCGGTAAGATAATGTATTCTGATACCGGGATCTTCACCGAGGGCAATAAGAAGATCAAAAGCGTAAAGCTGCAAAAGAGCGTCAAGAGCATAGGCAAAGGTGCATTTACATACTGCACAGAGCTTAAAACCGTAACTATCCCCAAGAGCGTAAAAACCATAGATGATACCTTTTTCTGTTGCAGCAAACTCACCATAAAGACCCCCAAAGGCTCAGCCGCTGCAAAGTTTGCAAAGAAAAACGGCATAAAGGTAAAATACATCTGATAAAACATCTGACCGCTCCCGTGAACCGGGGGCGGTATTTATATTGACATTTTCCCCCTGTTATGATATAATAAATAGGTATTTTCAGACAAAACCAAAGAAGGAAAGTGAAAAAATGGGTAAGAATAAGGATAATAATGGCAAGCCCTTTGAGATACCACGTCCGCAGTTCCCTAAGCGTGCGGTCATCACAGGCGGTATGCCGTATGGTAATAAAGAGCTGCATTTCGGTCATGTGGGCGGTATGCTGGTGTTTGCAGACACCTATGCAAGATTTCTGCGTGACAGGATAGGCAAAGAAAACGTCATCTTCGTAAGCGGTACAGACTGCTACGGCTCGCCTATCGCCGAGGGCTGGAGAAAGAAGTGCGAGAGCGGTGAGTTTTCAGGCACGCTTGAAGAATTTGTCCTTTCCAATCACAACAAGCAGAAGGCGACACTTGATGCCTACGGTATCTCGCCCGATCTGTTCGGCGCATCGGGTCTTGGCAGGACAAAAGAGGTACACGCAAGGGTCACAGACCTGTTTATTGATTCACTCTATAAAAAAGGTCAGCTTGAAAAGATAACGACCATGCAGTTTTTTGACGACGAGGCAGGCGTGTTCCTAAATGGCAGACAGGTAGTCGGCAAATGCCCGGTAGAGGGCTGTACCTCCGAAAAGGGCTACGCTGACGAGTGCGACCTCGGGCATCAGTATATGCCGGAAAGTCTTATAGACCCTGTCAGCACGCTTACAGGCAAGAAGCCCTCTATGAAGCCGGTCACGAACTGGTATTTCAAGCTCCCCGAGTATGAGGGGCTTATGAAAAACTGGGTGGAGGAGCTTAAAAAGCGCAAGGATATACGCCCGGTAGTGTGGAAGACGATAGATGAATTTTTAAAGCCGCCGGTAATATATATCAAGCGTGAGTTCGAGCAAAAGTATAACGAGATAAAGGATAAGCTCCCGGCGCATAACTACCTTGAAGAGCCTAAGAAGCCGTCGTTCACGATAGAGTTTGAGAAGCTCGCCGACAGCGACAGCGCCCACAGGATACTTACGGAAAACGGTATTCGCTGCCGTACAGGCAAGACGCTCGTGCCGTTCAGACTTACCGGTAATATCGAATGGGGCGTGCCTGCGCCTGTTATGGAGGGCGAAAAGGATCTCACTGTATGGGTGTGGCCGGAATCCTTATGGGCGCCTATATCCTTCACACAGTCGTACCTTGAGGACAAGGGCTGTGATGAAAACGAGTGGAAAAAATACTGGTGCAGCAAGGACGCACAGGTGATACAGTTTATAGGGCAGGATAATATATACTTCTATGGTATAGCAGAGCCTGCTATGTGGATGGCTCAGCAGTCATCAGATGAAAAGACCGCAGACCCGGCAGACGGAGAATTGCAGCTGCCTGTTATCTGTGCGAACCACCATATACTTTTCCTTGACAAGAAGGCATCAAGCTCAGGCTCTGTAAAGCCGCCTATGGCTGATGAGCTGCTAAGTCTTTATACGCCCGAGCAGCTCAGGATGCACTGGCTGGGTCTGGGGCTTGGTCAGCGCTCGGTCAGCTTTATGCCAAAGCCTCTCAATCCGCAGGCAAGCGCAGACGAGGCAGACCCGGTGGTAAAGGACGGGCTTTTGCTCTCAAATGTCTACAACCGTATGATAAGAACGGCATTCTATACCAATCAGAAGCGCTTCGGCGATAAGCTGCCCACAGCAGCGCCCGGCGAAAAGATACTTGCAGACGGCAAAAAGGCAGTGCTTGATTTTGAGCGCCATATGTCGAGATTTGCATTCCACCAGTGTACCTATGTGCTTGACAGCTATATAAGAAACGGCAGCAAGTACATGGCAAAGGCGATAAAGGACCCTGACGAGATGAGCGATGAAGAGCTGTCGCAGGCACTTGCAGACCTTTTCTATATGATAAGGATAGCGGCTGTGCTGCTTCACCCGTTAGCACCCTTCGGCACAGAAAAGCTAAGGGAATACTTACAGCTTGATGAACGCATCTGGTCGTGGGATACTATATTTGAGCCGCTCGGATATTTTGCTCCCGAGGGTCACTCACTTAAATTCCTCCCCCCGAGGACGGATTTCTTTACCCGTCACGAGAGCCAGTTTGCAACCGAGGATAAATAAAAAAAACTAAAAGCTGCCACTTTCGTGACAGCTTTTTTTGATATGCATAATTATTTTGCCTTTACCTTTATCTTCTTTGCAGCAGAATAATCACTGTAATACTTTACACCCTTGACAGTCTTTAAAGTCCTTACCTTGAAGTAATATGTCTTGCCCTTTTTAAGCGACTTGAACAGCTTGCTTGTGCTCTTTACAGTTACAGTCTTTGTAGTCTTCTTTGTGAACTTCTTGCTTGTCGAATACTGTATCTGATAGCCGGTAGCACCCGATACCTTGCTGAGTGTCACCTTAGCCTGCTTTTTCTTGGGGCTGGTCACTTTCTTTATGCTGCTCTTCTTGGGGTTTATCTTGAAGGTCTTTGTTATAGTGCCTGTGTAGCTTCCCTTGCCCTTGACAGTAACAGTTGCCTTGCCGACAGCCTTGTTGTTTTTGTATGTAACTGTGTAGTCAGTGCCCTTTTTGAGTGTCTTTTTGCCGAGCTTTACAGTTACCGCAGGCTTTATAGCCTTGCCTGTGTAAGACTTAGCCTTGATAGCTGATACCTTTGCAGTCTTTATGCTCGTTTTCTTTACAGCTGCGGGCTTGTCTGCTGCCGGTTTGTCTTCTGCCGCAGGCTCTGTGTATACTACATCAAAATCTATCGTGATAGTATCATCTTCACCCGGCATAGTGTACTTGCCCAGAAGATTTGTTTCCGGTCTGTCGTAAAGATTTATTGCCATGAGCGTAAGATTATCAGTGTTGTCAGACTTAACTTTGAGAGTGCCTGCATCATATACCTTGTCGCCTATCGTGACCTTGGCATTGTCAAACGAAATATCACTGCCCTTGTATTTTACAGTCACAACACCTTCGTCCTTGTCTTCTATGATCTCAAATCCACTGAGGTCAGTCGTGATACCGAGCATATTGAAAGCAGCACCCTCAGCATCAAGTCCCCACGGATCGCCGGTCGGATCTGTTTCTTCCTTGGTCTTTCTGTCCACCTGAATGATACCGTCCGTTATCTTACCTGCACAATTGTTCATTGAAACCTTGTAGTGACCTGCACCGGTTATCTTGACATCTGTGAAATTGCCCTCTGTCTTGTCAAATCCAAGACCGCCGTACACGCCGATGCTTGTAGACGGGAATTCAGCTTCAACGCCGGCTTTTCCTGAATTCATATACCCGTCACGGTACATATAGTCTTTTGTCTGGAAAAACAGACCTGCATTGAAATCAAGCACACTTGCAGCACTTGCTTTCAGATCAGCCGAGATACCGTTGTCCTCCGGTAATACAGCTGCACAGCCTGCTGCTAACACAGCAGCTGCTGTCAGTGAAACGATCTTCTTAAACATTTTTACCACTCCTCATGTTTTTATTTTATAATTTGATTATACCACAAAATAGTAAATATTACTATGACCTTTATTGCCAATTATGCACCTACTTATTTGTGCGTTATACACAATTTGTGCCGCTCATGCTTATAAAGTTATAATAATATTGCACTATTGCAATTTTATGAAAGCTGTGATATAATGTAGTTAGTTAAGACTAACTCAAATAACGATATACTCTCCGACTGCATATCATAAATACAGCGGAAAAAGGAGGTAACGATGAACGATATAATTACAGGACTGAGCGTGCCGTTTTTAGGGACATCTCTTGGTGCAGCCTGCGTGTTCCTTATGAAAAACGAAATGAACAAGACCATGCAGCGTATCCTCACAGGCTTTGCAGCAGGCGTCATGACAGCGGCGAGCGTGTGGAGCCTGCTTATCCCGGCGATAGAACAAAACGAAGACAGCATGGGCAGGCTTGCATTTATCCCGGCGGCGGTCGGATTTCTGGTTGGTATATTTTTTCTTCTGCTGCTTGACAGACTTATCCCCCACCTGCACTTTGATTCGGACAAAGCCGAGGGGCTCAAAGCCCACCTGTCAAAAAACACCATGCTCATGCTTGCGGTGACACTTCATAACATACCCGAGGGTATGGCAGTAGGTGTCGTGTATGCCGGGCTTTACTACCATTCAGGTGATATTACGGCAGCGGCGGCATTTGCTCTGGCGCTGGGCATAGCGATACAGAATTTTCCCGAGGGCGCAATAATCTCAATGCCCCTTAAAGCCGACGGCATGAGCAAGCCGAAGGCATTTCTCTTAGGCGTGCTGTCAGGCGCAGCAGAGCCGGCAGGAGCCGTCCTCACGATACTTGCCGCCGGGCTGGTCGTACCGCTTATGCCGTATCTTCTGAGCTTTGCAGCCGGAGCTATGATGTATGTAGTGGTAGAGGAGCTTATCCCCGAGATGTCGTCGGGCGAGCATTCAAACACCGGTACTGTCTCGTTTGCCTTCGGCTTTGCAGCGATGATGATACTTGATGTCGCACTCGGGTGAGTGCGGCATATTTTTTTAACAAGCTATTGCATTTATGTAACTGATGTGTTATAATTAAAATATCATAAAAACAAGGGAGCTGAAAACATGGTAAAACAGATCATTTCATCAGCACTTGCACTTAGTATGGTGTTCGGCGCAGCAGCATATCTGCCGCAGGATATTTTCTCAGCCGACACAGCGATAGTCGCAAGCGCAAAAACAGTCGATTCAGGCATATGCGGCGAGCACGTCAAATGGACGCTCGATTCAAACGGCACACTTACGATAAGCGGCACGGGGGAGATGTATGATTATTCCTCACAGGGCAGTGGTGTTGCAAGAAATATGGATTATGATGACATTAACGCCGTAAAGAAGATCGTTATCAAAAAGGGAGTTACGAACATTGCAAAGCACTCTCTCTCAGAATTTAAAAATGTCAGGAGCGTAGTAATGGCAGATACTGTTACAAGTATCGGCTATGCTGCATTCTGGTACTGTGAAAAGCTGTCAAAGATAACCATTTCAAAGAATCTGACGAATATACAGTATTCTGCTTTTGAAAATACAAAATGGCTCAAAAACAAACAGAAGAAAAACCCTCTTGTTGTAGTAAACGGCATACTTATCGACGGTAAGACAGCAAAGGGCAAGGTGACTATACCCTCCACTGTCAAGAAGATAAATGAATACGCTTTTGACGGTAATAAGGATATAAAGAGCGTAACTATACCCGGCAGTGTAAAAACGATCGGTGAATGTGCATTTAAAGAATGCGAGAACCTCAAAACAGTCAAGATGAAAAAGGGCGTCAAGACTATTGAAGATTCTGCTTTTTCGGGCAACACGAACCTAAAGACTGTAAAAGTGTCTTCAAGTGTCAGGACTATCGGCGGTAATGCGTTTTCAGGTACTAAATATCTTACCTCGCTTGCAAACAAGAGAAAAGACAAGCTCGCTATCGTAAACAATATAGTTGTTGACGGCAGAAACTGCAAGGGCAAGATCACTATCCCCAAGGGTGTCAAGAAGATATCACCGTTAGCATTTTTCTGTTTTGACGACAAGAGCAAGCTGACAAGCGTAACTATCCCGAGCGGTGTAACAGAGATAGGTACAGCTGCATTTTCAGGCTGCTTAAAGCTCAAAACTATAAAGATACCAAAGAGCGTTACCTCCTTTGGAAAAGGTATAGGACATGGTAGTAACGGTATAATGCCTATGACGTGCCAACTGTTTAACGGCACAAAATGGCTCAAAGCCCGGCAGAAGAAAAACCCTCTTGTAATAATAAACGGTATCCTTGTTGACGGCACTGCCGCAAAGGGCAAGGTCACTATCCCGAAAAATGTCAAAGAAATAGCTCACGATGCCTTTTCCGGCAATATGGACATCACAAGTGTAGTTATCCCCGGAAATGTAAAGAAAATAGACGAAAACGCATTTGATTTCTGCTGGGGTCTTAAAAAGATCACTATCAAAAACGGCGTTGAAACTATCGGCGATGCGGTGTTTGTTGATGATCCTTATATAGAGAGTATCATCGTACCTGCAAGTGTAAAGACGATAGGCGACCACGCATTAGGGTATAGTGTATACAATGATTCATACGGCAAGAACGATCCCCTGATCTCCTGCACCAAAGGCTCGGCTGCTTTAAAATATGCAAAGGCAAACAATATCAGCTACGTCATCACAAATAAGGCAGTATCCGTAAAGATAAAAGATCAGAAGTACACCGGCAAGGCATTAAAGCCGGCGGTGACTGTCAAGGTCGGCAAGACTACCCTCAAAAAAGGTACTGACTATACCGTGACATATAAAAACAATAAAAAGGCAGGCAGAGCAACTGCAACTATCAAGCTCAAAGGCAAATATACAGGCAAGATAGTAAAGTCCTTTAATATCACAAAATAACACTACACATTCCGCCCCTATGTGGGCGGATTTGTGCTTTTTTATCAAAAAAACGCCCGGCAGTCTTGCAATTTTGTAAAAAATATGCTATAATGAAATATCAGCATATATCCATAAATAGAAGGAGGACAGACTTATGCCAATTGATCTTGCAAAAATGCCAAAGCTCGGCTTCGGGCTTATGAGACTTCCCGAAAAGGACGGCAAAATCGACTATGAGCGTGTAGGTACGATGATAGACGACTATATGTCGGCAGGGCTCAACTACTTTGATACTGCTTACGTCTACCACGGCGGCAAGTCGGAGAATGTCGTCAGAGATGTGATACTTAAAAAATACCCCCGTGACAGCTTTACCGTTGCGACCAAGCTCCCGGCGTGGGATATGAAGACCAGGGACGACCGTGACAGGATATTTAACGAACAGCTCTCCCGTGCAGGTGTGGACTACTTTGACTTCTACCTGCTGCACTCGCTTGAAAACGGCTATAACTATGACCTCTATGAAAAGCTCGACTGCTTTAACTGGGCGCTTGAAAAGAAAGCTCAGGGCAAGATAAGACACTTCGGCTTTTCCTTCCACGGCACGCCCGACCTGCTCGAAAAGGTGCTCGATAAGCACCCGGAGGTCGAGTTTGTGCAGATACAGCTCAATTACTTAGACTGGGAAAACCCCGTCGTTGAATCGGGCAGACTTTATGATATACTTACAAAGCGTGGTATCCCGATAATAGTTATGGAGCCTGTCAAGGGCGGCACTCTCGCAAAGCTCAGAGAAGACCTTGAAGATGTGTTCAAAGGCATAAGACCCGAAGCGTCTGTCGCATCATGGGCGCTGAGGTTCGTGGCATCTCTGCCGGGCGTTATGACTATTCTTTCGGGTATGTCTGATGAAGAGCAGATGAGGGATAATCTGTCTACCTTCACAAATTTTGAACCGCTTTCAGACGAGGAACAAAAGGCGGTAGAAAAGGTAAGAGCCGGTATACTTGATACCCCGATGATAGGCTGTACCGCCTGCCGCTACTGCACAGACGGCTGCCCTATGAGCATAAGTATACCTGATATTTTCAAGGCAATAAATACCGTCAGGGTATATAACGAGTCGTGGCGTGCTGATAACTACTATAAGAGCGTCACCGAAAATGCAGGCAAGGCGTCAGACTGTATAGCCTGCGGTCAGTGCGAGGGCGTGTGTCCTCAGCACCTGCCTGTAACAGAGCTTTTAAAGCAAGGCTCTGAAATGTTTGACAATAAACAGACCTAAGGAGGATAATATGAGATACAAAAAGCTTTTAGCGTCTGCTGCTGCGATAACACTTGCTTTGTCTGCTGTGCAGATACCCTCAGCGTCAGCAAATACACACGGGGGCTATACTGAGATAGAGCTTGACTCAGGTGCTGAAAAGACCACAGAGACAGTGTCCGTCAATGTGCCGATAACGGTAGACGGCAAGGAGCTGCGCCTTATCGCAACGGGACTTAATAACGACAATAAGGACGCATTTGTCAAGGCGATAGAGGAAAACTATAAGCCTGACAATAAAACGCCGCTTTATATCACCGACAAGTCGCTTGTCGATGCAGAAAAGTGGGACGCTGAGATACCGCTCTTTGACAGCCGCCTTTGCTGGGCTGCTGCTGCATCACAGGTGCTGTGGCTCTCGGGCTGGGCGCAGGAGTACGGCTCACCGGTAACAGGCAAGCCATTTGCATCAGAGGACGAAGTGTTTGACTATTATATCCGCTCATTCTCAGACAGGGGCGGTGAAACAAGCGAGGGCATAAAGTGGTTCTTTAACGGCACATACTTTATAAGCGGCAGCGGTACGCATACCTCCCCTATGAATGGCACAGACCCTACAAATGGTCTGCAAAAGGATTTTGTGGCATCTAAGGTCACTGAGAGCTATGACGCAGTAGATTCTCCCGAAGCGCTCTCCCACCTGCTCGACATAGACCACAGCAGCGAAAACGCCTGCGCTGTCGGCTTATCTATCGACACTGCGGCATACACACTTGAAAAGGGTTCAGGTCATGCGGTAACAGCAGGCGGCATCATCTATGACCCGAATGAGCAGCAAGAAGCACAAAAGTATAAAGCCATCATCATCATCGACAGCGATAACGATGCAGATTCAGACACCGATGTCGAGAATACCGATTTTGACTTTGCAGACATAAGCGCAGAGTATAAAAAGCAGCTTGAACAAAGATCTGCCTACCCTAATTCCATGAGCGTGTATGATCTGGATCTCAGGACAAACGAAGCCGGTCAGAAAGTCTGGGAGATAGTGGGCTATTCACCTGATGATTCTAACTACTATGGCATCAGCAGCCTGCAGGTGCTGCCTCTTTACAGCAAACAGCTCATAGAGGAAAATCAGGAGACCGACGGCACTAAGGATCAGCATGAGAACGCCGATCTCTTTATCGACTATATGTATACTACCAACAGCGATACACAAATGGATACGCCCACAATAGATGATATAAACGAATACTCTGTAAAGACATTCAGCCAGTCTGATAATATCAATCTCAATGTCTTTGTTGCAAATCAGGCAGGCGCTCTGCTCGACAAAGACTATCCGGGCGGCAATATGCTGACATTCGACTGGAAAGCTGTGAGCAGCGACGGCGAGAACGTTTATACCGGCACAGAAAAGCTAAATGCGGATATATACAGCTATACAGAAACATCGTTCTTTTTGCATCTTAACAATAAGGACGGCGTGACAGAAAAATGGGAGCCGGGCGACTATACCCTCACACTCTCGGTAAACGCTGACAAGGCTGTGACAGAGAGCTATTACTATAATAACGAAGATGCACAGTTCAGCTTTACCGTCGTAAAGGACGAGCAAGCTCAGCCCACCGACACAGACGAGCCGGAGGAAACGCCAAAGGAAGATACAGACAACACAGGGGAGGACTCGCAGGATCCCGGGACAGACGAAGACGACGAGGAACAAGACACCCCGGACGACTCAGAGGACGAAGACCCTGACGAAGAGAACGAGGACGAAGATACCGAGGACGAAGACACCGACGAGGACGAGGACACCGCCGGTGATACTGACAAGGATAAAGGATCATCTGAAAAGACCGGCAGCAGCGATACACAGGGCAGCTCACAGGATAACACACCCGGCTCAGCAGGAGGTACAAATACTGCAAATCCCAAAACAGGCATAACGACCGACGCACTGGCATTCATAGCACTCAGCGGCGCTGCAATGGCAGCAAGCAAAAAGCGCAGGAAATAAGCATTAAAAAAGAAGGTATCAACATATGATACCTTCTTTTTATCTTTAAGCAATACTGCAAATATCAAACCGCCCGATATGTCAGGGGTCAAGACCTCACCACATAACTGTCAACCGGATTATTCACCCGACATCTATCACCACAAACTCCGAGCGGCAGCCTGTCTTGAAATCTATCGCCCAGTCGGATATGCCGGACGTCACGATAAAATCAGTGCTGTCTATGCGCTCGTAGCCGTAGGTCGCATCGTTTGCGCCTATCCATTCCCCTATCGGGTTTATCGGTAAAAACTGCCCCCCGTGCGTGTGACCCGAAAGCACTAAGTCTGCCTTGGCAGCAGCCTCTGCTGAGTAGTCGTTCGGCTGGTGGTCAAGCACTATCGTGTATTTGTCCGGGTCAAGCCCCTGCATCAGCTCTGCTATCGGCTTTCTGTATCCTGCACGGCTCTCCATTTCCTCCGATTTGTCAGCCCTGCCAACTACATAAAATCTGTTGTCCACTAAAACGGACTCATCTTCCAAAACTGTAACATTGTTCTTTTCAAGCTCTGCCACCAGATCGTCGGAGTTGTAGCCACGGCGTGAGTTGTCATAGTACCCCTTGTCGTGGTTGCCGAAGCAGTAATACACGCCGTATTTTGTTTTGAGCCTGCCGACAGCGGCACAGGCGGCGAGCATATTTTCCTTGTCAGTATCATCATCGACAAAGTCGCCTGTTATAAAGACCACATCAGGAGACGCATCATTTATCTCGTCTATGTATTTGTTTAGCCCCTCGCCGTCAAAGGTCGTGCCGACGTGCGAATCTGCAAACTGTACTATTTTAAGACTTCCGAGCGTCTTGTTAGTTTCAAGCGAATAATCCTTCCCGACCACACTGTTTGCAAGGTAGTACCCCACCGCCAGATATACGACCGAGCCTATCAGTGCGATGTAGCCCTCGATGTAGCTCCCACGCTCTTTCTTTGCACACTTTCTTGCAAGCCTTGCGATGCCGTTTGCAAGCAAAAAGAAAATAAGCATATGCAAAACGCATATCACCGCATTGACCGCCCCGAACGCTATGCAAAGCAAAGCAAATATCACCGCTACGAACATCAGCCCGAACAGCTTTTCTCTTTTGGTGCTGCCGCCCGAGAGCTTTTTTATAAAGCCGTACCTTGTAAAACAGAGCGTCAGATATATCACCCCTGCCGCAAGCAGAGCTATAACAACTATCAAGATCATTCCCCACATAAAAATGATTACCACTTCCTATTTTCAATTTATACCATTATACTATTGTTTTTCACAAATGTCAATTATGTGACTGCTCTTTTTTAAATACTTTCAATCTTTCATCACTTTGCTTTCACAGTGGTAGTGTATTATAATATCAAGGTCAGGGGACGACCTGAACATTGCAGACGGCTTGCAGCAATGTCTGTTCCGGTTTAAAAGTCCCACCTACTTATTATTTTTCTTCATCCATATATTTCAGGCGTACCGCCGCAGTCATCACTTCCCCTTTGACTGCGGCGGTCGTTTTGTATCAAAAAAAGGAGGGAGCCGCCCGTATGGGCAAAACGCTCCCTCTGTTTTATATCTCTTTGTGCTATACTGTTGCTTTCTTAGCGTCGTTCTCTCTTATCTCAACACGCCTTATCTTGCCGCTTATAGTCTTAGGCAGCTCGTCTACGAACTCTATGCGTCTTGGATACTTGTACGGCGCTGTTGACATCTTGACGTAGTTTTGCAGCTCCTTTACAAGGTCATCATTCCCCTTGTCTTTGTATTCAGGGGTCAGCACGATAGTCGCCTTTACTACCTTGCCCCTTATCGGGTCATCAGCGGCAGTCACGGCACATTCAAGCACCGACGGATGCTCCATAAGAATACTCTCTATCTCAAACGGACCTATGCGGTAGCCGGAGGCTTTTATAAGATCGTCCGTCCTTCCGACATACCAGAAATACCCGTCCTCGTCACGGTAAGCAGTATCTCCCGTGTGGTAAACGCCGCCTTCCCACGCTTTGTCGGTAAGCTCCTTGTTTCTGTAATACTCCTTAAAGAGCGCCTGCTTTTTGCCCCTCTGCGCACGGATTATTATCTCGCCCGTTTCGTTTGGCTTGCAGCTCTCACCCTTTTTGTTTATAAGATCAACGTCATATAACGGCGACGGCTTGCCCATTGAGCCTGCCTTTGGCTTCATGCCATAGAAATTCGCAATAGCCACGCAGGTCTCCGTCTGCCCGAAGCCCTCCATGAGCGACAGCCCGGTGTATTCCTTCCAGCGGTTGAACACCTCGGGATTTAAAGCCTCCCCTGCGATAGTCGAATATTTAAGGCTCGACAGGTCGTATTTTCCAAGCCCTGCCTTTATAAAGAACCTGTACATAGTCGGCGGAGCGCAGAATGATGTGATATTGTACTTTTCAAGCACCGAGAGCATATTGTCGGCATTGAACCTGTCAAAGTCATACACGAACAGGGTCGCCCCCACAGCTATCTGACCGTACATCTTGCCCCACGCACACTTGGCCCAGCCTGTTTCGGAAACAGTCAGATGTACTGAATTTTCATCAAGATGATGCCAGTGCTTAGCCGTGATGATGTGCCCGGCAGCAAGCGCATGGTCGTGCAGCACCATTTTTGGGTACCCCGTAGTGCCCGACGAAAAATACGCAAGCATCGGCTCATCGACCTTAGTTTCCCTTCTCTCAAAGGTGTCGGGATATTTTTCTATCTCCTCATTAAAATTCGTCCACCCCTCACGGGAGCAGTGTGTCACAAAGCACTCCTTCATGCCGTCGTACTCTTCGAGCGCACGGTCTATGTGAAGTGTGACATTATCCTCATCAGTCGCAAATATGTATTTTACGTCCGCCGCCTTGAAGCGGTATACATAGTCCTTTTTCATCAGCTGACTGGTAGCCGGTATCAGCACCGCACCTATCTTGTCAAGCGCATACGCCAGAAACCAGAACTCATAGTGGCGCTTTAACACCGCCATTACCATATCGCCCTTCTTGACGCCGTGAGCTGTCAGCATATTTGCAGTCTTGTTTGAATACTTCCTCAGATCATCAAGCGTGAATATATGCTTTTCATTCCTCTCATTGATCCAGTACATAGCCTTCTTGTCAGGGAAAAGCTCTGCCATAGCATCTATGACGTCATACCCGAAATTAAAATTATCCGGCAGTCTCAGCTCAAATTTATTTATTATACCGTTTTCGTCAAAGCCCTCTTCAACGAACTGCTTGTAAAACTCACCAAGAACCATTATCTATCTCCTTGCAGATGTTTTTATACAGGTGTATTTCTTTTGTACAGGTGTATTTCTTTTTTACAGTTGTCTAAAAAATTATCATACACTATGATAACACCATATGTTGAACATTCAAAGAGTATTATATGAAATAATTGTAAACAATAGTTACGGCTAACATATTATTCCATTATATAACAAAAACCGCCTTAAAAAAGACGGTTTTATGAAGATATGCGATTTTTTTAGGCAATACCGCACAACCATTGTACGTCAGATACGCAGTCAAATTTATCGTCAGATTGCCTAAATTTTCCGCAGGCTTGCTGGCGCAAGTCAAGGGAAATTTGGGTAATATGACGGGAAATTTGCAAGTAGATGGCGTGCAAAGCCGTTAGGCGGTGGTTGTGCGGTGTTGCCTTTATTCTACCGAGATTATATAGTAGTAGACCGGCTGTCCGCCGTTTATCAGGTTGACATCAAGAGAAGAATACTTGTTTCTCACTTGCTGAGCGAGTGCCTGTGCTGCCTCCTCGGTAACATCAGCGCCGTAAATGATAGTCACAAACGAGCTGTCGCCCTTGACGAGCTTCTTGGTCAGCTTGTAAGCGCCCTTTGCAAGATCCTTGTCCACAAATGACAGCCTGCCGTTTTCCATGCACAGTATCTCGCCCTTTTTGATGCTGTGACCCTCGTAGTCGCTGTCCCTTGCGGCAAATGTTATCGTACCTGTCGATACAGCCTCTAACGCCGCAGTCATATTCTCACGGTTTGCATTGACATCGCTCTCCGGGTCGAATGCGAGCATAGCGGATATGCCCTGCGGTATAGTACGGGTCTGCAAAACGATGACCTTTCTGTCATCAGTCAGCTTTACAGCCTGCTCTGCCGCCATGATGATGTTCTTGTTGTTAGGAAGAACGAACACATTCTTAGCCGGGCATGAAAGTATAGCCTTTAAAATATCATCAGTTGACGGGTTCATAGTCTGACCGCCCTTGACGATGCAGTCAGCGCCTAAGTCTGCAAACATATTCTCAATGCCGCTGCCTGCCGCCACGGTAACAAAGCCGTACTTCTTGTCAGGCTTTACCGGCTTGAACGCAGGCTCAGCCGCTTCCTTTTTCTTGTTTTCGTGCTGCAGCTTCATGTTCTCTATCTTCGGCAGATTGATATATCCGAATTCCAGACCCTTCTGAATAGCCTTGCCGGGGTCGTTGGTGTGGACGTGTACCTTTATTATCTCGTCGTCCTCAACTACGACCACGCAGTCGCCTATCGTTTCAAGATATGCACGCAGCTTTGAGGGCGACTTGCAGTCCTTCTTCTTTGTTATGAGCATCTCGGTGCAGTATGTGTAGGTTATCTCCTGATCGAACTGCCCTACCGCCGACGCAAAAGTCTCCACCGTCACAGCCGGCTCAGCCTTTTTGCTCTCGCTCTCAACTATCCTCCCTGTCTTGAAGGTCTCAAGCATTGCTTCAAATATCACGCAAAGCCCCTTGCCGCCTGCATCAACAACGCCTGCTTTTGCAAGCACCGGCAGCAGCTTCGGCGTATTGTCAAGAGAGAGCTTAGCAGCCTTGCAGACCTCCTCCCAGATGATGACCGGGTCATTGGTCGTGCGGCTTACCTCCCTTGCACGCTCGCTTGCTTCCCTTGCAACTGTAAGTATAGTGCCCTCTGTGGGCTTCATTACCGACTTATATGCGCCCTCTACGCCCAGCTCGAGCGCCTTTACAAGATCCTCAGACGAGCAGCTTTCCTGCCCCTTCAGCGCCTTGTTGAACCCTCTGAATATCAGAGAAGTGATAACGCCCGAGTTGCCCCTTGCGCCTCTTAAACAGCCGCCTGCCATAGTCTTTGCAGCCTCAGCAGCGGTGCAGTCGTCCTTTAAGTGTTCAAGCTCTGTCACAGCGTTTGAAGTAGTCATCGCCATGTTCGTACCCGTATCGCCGTCCGGCACCGGGAATACATTAAGCTCATCGACTGCTTTTTTATTGTTTGCTATACCATTCGCTCCGCTAATAAAAGCATCACGAAGAAGCCTGCCTGTTATCAAGTCCGTTTCCTCCTACTATCCTACCATTTTATCAATAAAGACGTTCACCTTTTCAGGCTTGATGCCTGCTTCGCTCTCCATAACATACTCTACCTTGTGTATTATGCTTCCTGCTATCGCATTGACATTGACGCCGTATGCCACCGAGATGTGCAGCCCTATTATCGGTCTGCCGCCCGCAGTGTGCTTTATCGTGACACCGAAATTCTCGGCTCTTCTGCGTTTTATGTAGTCAGTGATGCCCTGAACAGCGCCTGCATGGTTTATATCAGCCACACCAAAGCAGCTCTGAGCCGTCTTTGAGACCAGAGTTTTGATATACTTATCCGTTATCCCGATAGTCCCGAGATGATTTTTTACCTTTATCATACCATTAGTCCCCCTGTCATACTATATTCAATGTACATTATAGCACAAAAATCAATTATTTGCAAGCGATTTTGTAAATTTGTACAGCTGTATGATTTTAATACAGCTGTCCTAACAGAGGCAAGAGGCAAGATGCAAGATGCAAGAGGCAGGAGATATAGGCAACACCGCACGACCATTGTGTGTCAGATGCGCCGTCCGGATTTTCGTCAGAATGCCCATTTTTGCCGCAGTTTTACTGGCGTAAGACAAGGTAAAATTGGGTATTATGACGGAAATCCGGCAAGCAGATGGCACAC
>JAFUYP010000045.1 GCA_017470535.1 Ruminococcus sp.
AGACCCCCTTCCTAAAACTTTTGACCCATTTTTTCATAAAGGGCATATATGCCCTTTATGAAAAAATAAATTGAAAGTCTTTGGAAAGGGGTTCGGGGGAGAACCTTTCTTCAGAAAGGTTTCCCCCGATAAAATACATAAATATTTTTATGAGCGCTGTCCATAAAGCGCCTTTTTTATTGTCGTTTTCTTAGTGTCAGTGCTGCGGCTGCGGATGTTACAAGTATGCCTGCGGCGGCAGTGTTACCTGTTTGGGGGTTATCTGTATCGGTGTCGGCAGGGGATACGTCTATATGGAAAGTATAGCTCACAGGCTCTGAAAGCTCATCTGCGTTAAGGCTGATAGTTATATCGCCGTCCTCTATATCGCTTTCCCATGCCTTGGTCTTTATCTGATGCTCTAATGTTTCTCCGGCGGTCAAAGACTCCTGAGTGTAGAATTCTTCATCATAGAAATAAAGCCTTATGTTGGTAAGTGAAGTGTCGGTATCATTGGAGGCTGTGATGCTTATGGGGACAACGTCGCCTACCTTACACGAATAGCTCCCGGGGGTGGCTGTCAGCGTTACGGAGGCGGTGCTTTCATTTTCTGATGAAGCTATACTGTCGCTGCCGGCTGCGGCATCAGTGTCTGCTGCCAGGGCAGGCATCGTCAAAAATGCTGACATACAAATTGAAAGGATAAGTGCTGAGATCTTTTTTTGCATATTATCAACTCCTTGCATTGACTGCGGCTCTTTCGGCGTCAAGGGCGCTTACAAAGCGCTGCATGAATTTTTCAAAGCCTTCTGTGTCGTCCTTATCGGGCGAGACTGTTCTGCCGCTTTTATCTGTGAATACCAATGTGTTTAAAAATCCGCTCAGGGTCATAGTCTTATCATCTCTTGCCATAAATGCCGCAAGCAGCGCTATGCCCCACGCACCGCCCTCGCCTGCGGCGCTGTTCAATGTAACATCTGTGCCGAGAGCTGCTGCAAGGATATTCTGGCTCGGTGTCGGGGTCTTGAAAAGTCCGCCGTGGGCGCAGATGCGCTCAATGGTGACTTTTTCCTCATTTGTGAGTATATCCATGCCTATTTTCAGCGTCGCAAAGCAGGAGCAGACAAGGCTCCTGATAAGATTGCCCGGGGTAAAGTGCGAATCAGGGGAGCGAAGTATCATAGGTCTGCCGCTCGCAAGACCTGTGAGCTGCTCGCCCGAGTAGTAGTTTACCGCAACTATGCCGCCGCAGTCCTTATCGGCTTTATCGGCAAGGGCATAGAGCATATCGTAAAGCTCGCCCTTGCTCATTTCAAGGTCTGCTGTCTTTAAGAAGCCGCCCAGCAAATCCACCCACGCATCAAGGTCGGTGGTGCAGTTGTTGCAGTGTACCATTGCGACCGGCCTGCCGTCGGGGGTGGTGACTATATCTATCTCACGGTGAACGGCAGACAGCGGCTTTTCAAGCACTACCATTGAGAATATAGATGTGCCTGCTGAAACGTTGCCGGTCTTTGGCAAGATACTGTTTGTAGCAGTCATGCCTGTCTGTGCATCGCCCTCGGGCGGACAGAGGGGGACTCCGGCTTTGAACTCACCGGACGGGTCTAAGAGCTTTGCACCCTCCACGGTAAGTGTGCCTGCGTTCTCGCCTGCGGTGACTATCTCAGGCAGCACATCGAGCAGCTTTTTTGTAAATCGTGTGCCATGGGTAAGATCATCAAAATGCTGCGCCATTTCTTTATCATAGCCGCCGTTTTCGTCTATCGGGAAGATACCTGACGCATCGCCGACACCTATGACCTTTTTGCCTGTGAGCAGGTAATGGACATACCCTGCAAGGGTGGTCACGAATTCTATCTTACTTATATGCTCCTCGTTACTCAGCACCGCCTGATAAAGGTGAGCAGCCGTCCAGCGCTCGGGGATATTGAAATCAAGAGTTTTTGTCAGCTTATCAGCTGCCTGTGCGGTGATGGAGTTTCGCCATGTACGGAAAGGCACTAACAGCTTATCGTTCTTATCAAATGCAAGATACCCGTGCATCATAGCGGAGATGCCCATGCTTTTTGCAGATGTGAGCGGTACGCCGTAGAGGTCTTTTACATTTTTCTGAAGGTCACGGAAGCTATGCTGCACGCCCTCTTTTATCTGGCTCTCCGGGTAAGTCCAGATCCCGTTTTCGAGCTTGTTTGTCCAGTCATAAACGCCTGATGCCGCAGGCTTCATATCAGAGCCGATAAGGACTGCCTTTATCCTTGTTGAGCCAAGCTCTATACCGATGACCGCCTGACCGTTTTTTATTTCGTCTGTGATGTTCATATTATTTTACCTTGACTTTCTTTACTTTTGAATATGTGCTGTAATAGTTAGTGCCGTTTACGGTTTTGTATGCACGCACCTTTACATAGTATGTCTTGCCCTTTTTGAGGCTTTTGATAGTTTTGGAGGTGCTGTTTGCACCCTTGACGGTAACGGTCTTTGAGGACGAGAAGCTCTTGCTAAGTGAATACTTTACCTTATAGCCGGTAACGCCTGCGACCTTATTATACTTTACCTTCATCCTTTTAGTCTTGGGTGAGGTAAGTGAGGTGACAGCTGTGGGCTTTGGTCTTATCTTGAAGCTCTTTGTTATAAAGCTCTGATATGCACCCTTGCCTGTAATGGTGACTGTGGCGATACCGACTTTTTTATTGTTCTTATATGTAACGGTATAATCTGTGCCTTTTCTGAGCGTTTTGCCGTCGTAGGTGATCTTGACAGCAGGCTTTATCGCCTTGCCTGTATAAGTCATGACGCTTGGTACAGTTATTGAAGTAAAGTAGATGCTCGTGCGGTCGAGCTTAGGCGTTACGTCATCGGTATAGCTGTATCCGCAGTCGGTGCAGGTATAGCGTGTATAGCCGTCCCTTGCATATGTGGGAGCGATGACTTTTTTCAGAAAATTATGGTAATGCTCGACTGTGACGTTCAGCTTTACAGTCTTTGTGCCTGCCGTTGCTGTGAGTACAGCGCTGCCTTTTTTGATGCCGGTCATTTTATTGCCCGAGACAGACACTATATCGCTGCCGCTCGTGATGCTCCATTTTGCGGTAAGAGGTAAAAGTATATCCGGAAGGCAGCCGTGCTGATCCTGCAATCTTATCCTTCTTGAAGCTGACGGGAGCGATATAGTTTCTTTTTCGCCGACAGTAATGCTCGGCTCGGAAAGGAATGTATCATCAACGCCGATCATTTCGTTATCTATGGTAATGGTCACAGGAGTGGAGCTGTCGTTGGCAGTGCCTAATGAGCTGCCTGCTGCGAGAGTTGAGAACTCCTGCACCCAGTAGACAGCATCCTCATACTCTACGCAGGCGATACCTACTGTCTGGTAGTTGCCGAGCATATTTCTTCTGTGACCCTGACCGGAATAGTCGTCATCTTCTTCAAGCCAGGCGTTAAAGATCCTGTCAGTATCAGCTTTAACATAAGAGCTGCCGCCATAAGTTGTGAAGGCTATATTCTCGCCGCGCCCTGAAAATCCGAATGAATCGGGATATGCGCTGAAACAGGAATACCCGTCCGGTCTTGTATGTGAATAGTATGCAACAAGATCGGCTGCACGCTGCATAGCGACCTTTTCAAGCGTCGGGTCGATAGTGAGCTTGCCAAGACCGTTGTAACGTATCTTCAGGGAATTATCACTGTTCCACGCCCAGGCATTATCGCCTGTACGGAAGTCGTTTATTGCTTTTAGCATACTTCTGGCTTCTGTCTGGTGATATTTGACATTAAGGGTTATATCTGTCTGACCGGTCTCTGCCGCACTTGCTGTTATTTCATTCTTAGCTGACATACCCGTCTGAGGAAGTGCCGCCGCCATACTCAGTGCCAATGCACCTGCTGATAAGAATGATAGGATCTTTTTTAACATGATACTTCTCCTTTACTTAACACTGATCTTTTTGACACCGGAGTAAGCGCCGTAGTATTTTTTGCCGCCAACTGTTTTATAGGCACGCACCTTTACATAGCAGGTCTTGCCCTTTTTAAGCCCCTTGATAGTCTTGCCTGTTGTTTTGACCGATATGGTCTTTGTCTTTGAAGCGGCAAATTTCTTTGATGACGAGTATGCTATCTGATAGCCGGTAACGCCGCCCTGTGACTTTTTGATCTTTACTTTAAGCTGCTTTGTTTTTGGGGAGGTGAGCTTGCTTATCTTAGCCTTTCCGGGCTTAATGACAAAGGTCTTCGTGAGCTTGCCCTTATAGTCGCCCTTGCCTGTCACGGTGACTGTTGCCTTGCCGCAGTTTTTATTGTTTTTAAAGGACAGGGTATAGTCTTTATTTTTTTTGAGTGTCTTGCCCGAGAGCTTTACTGTTACGGCAGGGGTGATCTTTTTGCCGGTGTATTTATATGCACTCTTACTGAGAGATGCTTTTGCAAATGCTACGGAGTATTTATATTTTAAACTATTACCCTTAGCAAACTTTTCAGCAGCTGAGCCGGGAGCGCATATGATGACTACTTTATCTGAAGCTGCAACTGCGTCTTCGCCGATAGTTTTTACGCTTGGGGGGATTATTATGCTCTCAAGCTCGTGACAGTTCACTATTGCCATCATATCTATCTTGGTCACACTGTCGGGGATAGTCAGGGTCTTGAATTTGCAAAACTCAAACGCACCGCTTTCAATAGTTGTGACGCTGTCAGGGATAGTCACGCTTTCAAGTGAACTGCACTTTGCAAAAGTATATGAGCGCAAGGTCTTTAACCCCTTCGGCAGCTCGACGCTTTTTATTGAATCACACCATACGAATGCGCCGGAGCCTATACTTTTTAAGTTTTTGGGCAGTTTGATGCTTGTGAACTGCGCACGTTCAAAAGCGTGAGAGCCGATAGTTTCAAGACTGTCCGGCAGAGATATACTTTTGAGTATATTGAAAATAAAAGCATTTTCCCCGATAGAGATGACACCCTCTTCAAGCTCGGCACTTTCAAGCGAATAGCACTGATCGAACAGAGAATCTCCTATACTTGTAACACCTTTTTTGACGATGACTTTTTTTATCCTTCCGTCGCATCTGAAAGGTGAGGGATCGTCATATGTGCAATCGTAAGTCTTTCCGCTTCCGCTTAAAGTCAGAGTGCCGTTTTTATCAAGCGACCACGAAACGTTTTTGCCGCATTTGCCTGATGTCGCTTTTGACACTGTCTGAGCAAGGAACGATGCCTGCGCCGAAACGCCTGTCTCCGGTACAAATACCGCTGTGCCTGCGAGCATTGACAGTGCAAGCGCTGATGATATTATTTTTTTATACATATACTTCACCTCGTATAATAGTTTATACATAATTATTATACCACATATATGATGAATTTTCTATATGGCTATTTGACTATAATACAGCCCCGGGATTGTACACTTTCTACAATGCCCATAGGATTGGTTAAAATCCTGATAGGTTAGTCTATATCTTTTTATGAGAATGTATGGTAGAATTTATGCAAAGATATGAAAGGACTGATGTTTGAATGTACACACCAGATGATAAAAGATATGAAAAAATGGTCTATAAACGCATAGGCAGGAGCGGTCTCAGGATCTCTGCAATATCGCTCGGGCTGTGGCAGAACTTCGGGTTCGGCTCGAGCTTTGAGAAGGCAGAGCAGATGGTACACACGGCATTTGACAACGGTATCAATCACTTTGACCTTGCAAATAATTACGGGCACCCATTTAACGGCTCGGCAGAGGAGAACTTCGGCAAGATCCTTGACAGGGGACTAAGGCAGTTCCGTGATGAGCTTTGCATATCCACCAAAGCAGGCTACGAGATGTGGGACGGCACCTTCGGTGACAGGAACGGCAGCCGAAAGTATCTAATAGCTTCCCTTGACCAGAGTTTGAAGAGAATGGGGCTTGAATATGTGGATATTTTCTATCACCATGTTTACGACCCCGACACGCCGCTTGAAGAGACTGCACTTGCGCTTGACCAGTGCGTGCGCTCGGGCAAGGCGTTATATGTCGGCATATCAAATTACAACAGGGAAAACACGGCTAAGATGCGTGAGATATTCAAGGAGCTTAAAACGCCGTTTATCATCAACCAGCCGTCATATTCTATGCTCAACCGCTGGGTCGAGGAGGATGGGCTTGATGAATACTGCTATGAAGAGGGCATAGGGCTTGCGGTGTTCTCACCTCTTGAACAGGGTCTGCTGACCGACAGGTATCTGAAAGGCATACCCGAGGATTCAAGGATAGGCAGGGGCGCTACATGGATAGGCTCACGCCTGACTGATGATATGAGAGAGCGTCTTAACAAGTTAAATGACATAGCCGCTGCCCGTGGGCAGAAGCTGTCACAAATGGCAGTTGCGTGGCTGCTTAACAACAAGGCAGTATCGACTGTGCTTGCAGGTGCAAGCAGACCGGAGCAGATACTTGATAATGTGGCTGCTGTACAGAAGCTCGGTTTTACCGATGATGAGCTTAAAGCTATAAGAGAGCTTATATGATTTACAAAAAATATCCGCTCCCCGTAATGGAGAGCGGATAATTGTTTATTTCTTTATCTTGACCTTCTTTATCTTGCTGTAATTGCTGTAATAGGTCTTGCCGCTGACCTTCTTGAAAGAGCGCACCTTTACATAGTAGGTCTTGCCCTTTTTAAGACCGCTTATCGTCTTTTTGAGCTTGCTCGTTGTGACTGTCTTTGTGGTCTTTTTTGAGAACTTCTTTGACGTGGAATATTTTATCTCATACTTTGCAGCGCCTGCGGACTTTTTGTATGTTACCTTGAGCTTTTTGGCCTTGGGGCTTGTCAGCTTGCTTACCACCGGCTTTGCAGGCTTTATCTTGAAGGTCTTTTTTATAGTGCCCTTGAAGCCGCCCTTACCGCTTACGGTTATTGAAGCTATACCGACGTTTTTATTGTTTGTATATTTTACAGTATAGTCTGTACCCTTTTTGAGCGTGATGCCGGATACCTGTATAGTGAACTCGGGCTTTATCGCCTTGCCGGTACAGGTGAATACGGGCAGCGTCAGCTTTATGCCGGAGATGTCAATTTTTTTGATAGTGCATTTTCTGCCGTAGGTGTTTGCATATAATGCGGCTGCGCTGTAAGGCTCGGTCGTGATAGTGACTGTGTTCTCTATCCCCTTGAAAGGATCCCACTCATGCAAAGAGGACTTTTCATAGCCGACATTACCGCAGGTCATGGGGATATATATTTTTGTAAGAGAGGTGCAGCTTTCAAATGCAAGCGGCTCTATCTTTTCGACCTTTGAGGGTATTGTGACATTATTAAGAGAAGTACACCCCTTAAATGCAGCATATCCTATCTCGGTGATGTTTGCAGGAAGAGTAATGGAGCTGAGTGTTGTACACCCTGCAAAGCAGTATGACGGGATAAGGGGCATATCTGCCGGGAGGTTCACCTTTCTCAGTGCAGAGCAGCCTCTGAAAATGCCGTTTCCGCCCGGGCCGCCGTCGTCATAGACCTTGATACCGCTCGGGATAGTTATTTCAGTAAGGTCTTTGTTGCCGTTAAAGAGCAGGTTGCTGAGCCTTGTGACCTTTTTGCCTTTAAGGGTAGTCGGAACGGTGGCAGTAAGTCCGCCGCCTACATACTTATGAAGATACACTGTGCCGTCATCGAGCAGATCGTACTCATAGCCGTCTGCTGTTTCGTACTTTGCAGCGCTTGCTGTTATGCTGCTGTCATTGACTGTAAGAGCGCCCTCCGGCAGCATTGCCGCACCGCCGAACACCAGTGATAGTGCGAGTGCGGCTGAAACTATCTGTTTTTTCATTATCTTATCTCCTTATTTTATCCTGACTTTCTTTGTCTTGCTGAAATTGCCGTAGTATGTGATACCCTTGACTGTCTTATATGCTCTGACCTTTACATAGTAGGTCTTGCCGGACTTTAATTTGCTGATAGTCTTTGAGAGCTTGTTTGTATTTATAGTCGTGGTCTTTTTAGCGGCAAATTTCTTTGAGGTCGAGTAAAGTATCTCATAGCCGTCTGCTGTTGCGGACTTTTTATATTTCAGGCTTATTCTCTTGGGTGCTTTATATTTTGCCTTTGATATTGTCACCTTTTTGGGGTTAATCTTGAACACCTTTGTG
>JAFUYP010000046.1 GCA_017470535.1 Ruminococcus sp.
ACGATACCTTGATTATTATTTCTTATTTATTCTTTCTTCTTTTTTCTTTTAGCAGGCGCTGCACTAAGTAACGCAAAGACACTTCTGCCGTGATACAGCAGAAGTGTCGGAATAAAAACTTCTTTATTGCGCCTGCGCTAAAAGCATCGGGGTGTTTCGTATTATCAGTTAAGTGACAGCGCAGGGATATTTCTAAGTATAAAGTAGCCCACAAGGACTGCTATCGTGGCAATATCCGCAAAAAGCCTGAATCTCTCCGCCTTATCGAACAGCCATGCGATCATGCTTGCTGTGAACAGGGGAGATATGATGATGAATGCCGGGTGATAGTAAAAGGCACTTTTAAGATCGAGCCGCAGAAGGCTCTCACACGCCCTTGTCATGCCGCACCCGGGACATTTTATATGATGATGTGTTGCAGTATACACAGGACAGGGGATACTTATGCCTGAAACGCTGCGGAAAATATAGTATGCTGTGAGTATCAGCAGTACGATGATAGCTTTTCTGAGTTTTTGTCTGTTTAGTGTCATATTATATAAAAACAAACTGCCCGAGAGTGTCGGGCAGTCTTTATCAACCGTCGATAAGTGAGTTCAGCTCATTCTGCATGAGAGCAAAGTTTACGATACCAAGTCCTACTATCTCAAGGATAAGATAAAGAACAGGGAGATTGCTCGGGGGAAGACCTTTTGCAGATTTTGCGGCTTCGATCTTTTCGCCCTGCTTGTAAGCCCAGAAGTATCCATAGATACCGCAGGTCACAAGCGTAAGTATGAATGCAGTAGTACCGTTTGTGCCGTTAGCATCGCCTACAATGTGGTTGGTCTCATCAGTGATCTTTATGAACCAGTAAATACCATAGATGCCACAGGTTATTATAGTGAAGATAATAGCCTTGACAAGATCTCTTTTCTGTATACCGTTTTCCATATTTTACCTCCATATTAATTTATTCGCACATCACTATGCTTTTTACATTATATCATAATATGTTAATTATTTCAATATGCAAATACGCTAATTAAAAATATATATTTTTATATAAATATAACAATAAAAACAGCATATATGTCAGGGCGTTTTGACGGCATTACCCTATTGCAATTTAATTATAAATATGTTATAATATATAAAGAAAAGACAAAAAATGACAGGACAAAGCGATATTATAGCAAGGAGAACATATATGACATTAGCAGAGATCACCGATAAGCTGCTTATGATGCAGGACAAGACATATGCCGAGTTCCAGGGAGGGCTTTTGCCGGGCATTTCCAAGGAGACGTTCATAGGCGTGCGCACTCCTGACCTCAAAGCGTTCGCAAAGGAGGTCAAGGCGGACGATGCCACGCAGTTTTTGAACAAGCTGCCGCATAAATATTTTGATGAGAACCAGCTGCACGCATTCATCATCTGCCTTGAAAAGGATTTTGACAAGTGTATTGTGTATGTCGAGAGATTCCTGCCCTATGTAGACAACTGGGCGACCTGCGACCAGCTGATACCGCAGTGCTTTAAAAAGAACACCGACAAGCTGCTGCCTTATGCCGAAAAATGGGTACAGTCGGCTCATAAGTTCACACAGCGCTTTGGCATCGGGGCATTTATGCGCTACTATCTTGATGACGGCTTCAAAGAGGAGCATATGAAGGTGATAAGCGAGATAAAAAGCGATGAATACTACGTCAATATGATGATAGCGTGGTATTTTGCGACTGCTCTTGCAAAGCAGTATGACACGGCAATAAAGTATATAGAAAGCCGCACACTGTCGCCGTTCACTCATAAAAAGGCGATAAGAAAGGCGATAGAGTCCTTCCGTGTGACTGATGAGCATAAAAAGTATTTAAAAACACTTGCAAAAGTATAATATCGACCGCCATTATGGGGCGGTTGATTTTTTTTCAAAAGTATGCTATAATATAATAGAATACTATACTCTCTTCGTGGAGAGCGATCTTTCAGAGGTAATAAATGAAAAAATGGACGATAGCAAGACCTGATGAAAACACAGCAAAAGATATAGCATCACGCTGTGATATAGATATACTCGCTGTCAGTGTCCTCGTGTCACGGGGGCTTGATGATATGGACAGCTTTGCTGACTTTTTCAGGGGAGGCGGGCTTGAAGACCCGTTTGTTATAAAGGATATGCAAAAAGCCGCAGACGCCATTAATGAAGCTCTCGATGAGCAGGTAAAGATATGTATATACGGCGACTACGACTGCGACGGCGTTACAAGCACGGCGATACTGTATGATTATCTTTTGAATATCGGCGCAGATGTGATGTACTATATCCCTGAGCGCTCGGACGGGTATGGGCTGAATATGGACGCTGTGCATTTTCTCAAAAATGAGGGCGTCGGGCTGATAGTCACAGTCGATAACGGCATCTCGGCGATAGATGAAGCGCAGGAGATATACTCGCTCGGTATGAAGCTGGTAGTCACCGACCACCACCAGCCGGGAGAAGTTCTGCCTGTGGCGGAGGCGGTCGTTGACCCTCACCGTGAGGACTGCCCTTCAGCATTCAAGCATTTAGCAGGGTGCGGTGTTGCACTGAAGCTGTGCGCTGCACTTGATGACGGCAACTACGATATGGTGTGCGAGCAGTATCTTGATATATGCGCTCTGGGCACTGTGGCGGACGTGGTGTCGCTCACGGGTGAGAACAGGTATATAGTGCGTGAGGGGCTCAAACGCTTCGATGATACGGATAACTTCGGGCTGCGTGCATTGAAGGCTGCGGCAGGGTGCAGGGAAAAGTCAAAGGCGAGCGATCTTGCATTCCTTATCGCACCGAGGATAAACGCTTCAGGGCGGTTCGGCTCTCCGATAACGGCGGTGAGGACGCTGCTGTGTGAGGAGCAGGACGCTGAGGTGTACGCCGGAATGCTCGTAAACCTCAACACCAAAAGAAAAGAAACAGAAGCAGACATATCAAGGGAGATATTTGAGTTTATCGGTCAGCACCCCGAGATGCTTTTTGACCGTGTGCTGGTAGTATCCGGCAAGGGGTGGAGCCACGGGGTCATAGGCATAGTGGCAGCACGCATAATGGATTTTTACGGCAAGCCGGTAATACTTATCTCCGAGGAGGGCGGAGAGGCAAGGGGCTCTGCAAGGAGCATCAAGGGCTTTAATATCTTTAAATGCTTCCAGGCGGCGGACGATCTGCTCGTAAAATACGGCGGTCATGAATGTGCAGGCGGTCTTACCATACTTCCGGAGAATATAGACGAGTTCAGAAGGCGTGTGCAGGAGTATGCAGCAGGCTTTGATGTGATGCCTGCGATAACGCTCACAGCCGATAAGCTGCTGCTGCCGGAGGATATTACTGTTTCTCATGTAAAGGGGCTGTCAGCGCTCGAACCGTTCGGTGAGGGGAATCCTCAGCCGGTGTTTGCGATGCTGGGCGCTGTGGTGACAAATATAGTCCCTCTGTCGCAGGGAAAGCATTCAAGGCTCAGTATCAGCTACGGCAATGTCAATACACAGGCGCTGATATTCGGCACACCGCCCGGCAGGCTCAATGTCAAAAAAGGCAGCCGTGTCGATATGCTCGTAAATCTTGATATAAATGAATATAACGGCAAAGAGTCGGTAAGCATAAAGGTCATAGACCACCGCCCGTCGGGGTTTAACCAGAATGCTTATTTCTCGGCTAAGGACTGCTATGAAAAATACAGGCGCAAAGAGCCTTTGCCTGCTAATTTCATAAGAAAGATAACGCCGTCAAGAGATGAGCTGGTCCTGGTATACAAGACGGTATCGTTATATAAAGCGGTCACTGCCGACAGGCTGTATTTCTGTTTTGACGCTTCAAGGATAAATTACTGTAAGCTGATGATATGTATAGATATTTTTTCAGAGCTTGGGCTTTGTGAGTACAGCGCCGGCAGCAGGGTGGTGAGACTCCTGCCCGTAAACGGCAGGGCTGATCTTGAAAGCTCGCAGATACTGAAAGAATTAAGGCAACACCGCACGACCCGCGGCTAACGCCTCTGCACATCATCTGCTTGCCAGCTTTCCGTCATATTACCCAAATTCTCCTTGACTTGCGTCAGCAAGCCTGCGTCGAATTTAGGCAATCTGACGAAAATCTGGA
>JAFUYP010000047.1 GCA_017470535.1 Ruminococcus sp.
CGTTCTCCCAAGTATTTGCCCCGATGTCATCACCCGGGCATCTCTGTATCAGAAGAAACCTGTTGAGATTTTTATTGAATATGATACACTTTACAATTATTTTGGCTATCATTTTTACTCCTATTACCTGATAAGATAAATTCCGATTTATGTTTGTTACAATTATAGCATAACATCGCTGCATTGTCAATAAAAACGCCATAGTACTTCTGACTGCAAATCAGAAATACTATGGCTTTAAACTTCTATATGAGTATCTTTCTTATACCCCGAGCGGTTTTTCATATCCCGTATTTAACTCTCACCCGTTCGAGCTTATCCCCGAATGGAGTGAAAAGAAATATCAGAAACACAACATTCGATACTGCATAGTTGACAGTGTACGGTATGGCAGAAACTATCGCCGCACCATACATCTTTAAGTCAAACCCACGGCTGTACCACAGTACCGTCCATACGTCCATTATCAGCGAGTAGAACACCCCCGACAAAGCTCCGTATGTAAGCAAGAGCGCCATGTTTTTTTTAAGCGGCTTTGCCATTGCACCTGCGATAAAGCCTATCAGCCCCCACGCAAGCATCTGGAACACCGTCCACGGTCCCTGCCCGAAATAGAAATTCGACAGCACCGCCGACATAGAGCCTACCAGGAAACCGGCCTCGCTGCCCATGTATATCCCGGTGATGACTGCCATTGCCGTTATGGGATTTAAAAACGGTATGAACCTCCCTACAAATGCGAGTGCGATCATCACAGCACATATGACCATTCTGCGTGCGCCGATCTTTTTCTTGTCAAAGCCTGCTGCAAAAAGCACCACTGCCGCTGCCGCCGCTATGAGCGATATAAGCAGATGCCTGCTCTTGTCAAACATCATCGTCCCTGCCACAGCAAGCGACGGCAGGACTATAAACGGCACTGCGGCTCTTATAATGCTGCGTGCGGCGTTGTTTTTTATAACGATCATGCCCTTTCACCTCCGCATAGAGAGATGATGTCTCCGGCAGTCACCACGCCGCCGAAATGCCCCCTTGCGATGCGGCAGGCAGCGGTGGTGTAGAAGGTGTTCCTTGCAAAAAACTCCTGCGGCTGTGCGACCGATGTAAGCTCACCCTCAAAGAACATAGCACACCTGTCAGCACAAAGCGCTGCAAATTCTATGTCATGAGTTACCAGTACTACCGTCTTGCCGTCGGCTTTTAAAGACTTTAAAATATCCGCCGTCTTTCGCCTGAGAGTTATGTCCATGCCCTTTGTAGGCTCGTCGAGCAGAAGCACCTCAGGTTCGCTGCCAAGTACCTTTGCAAGCGCCAGCAGCTGCTGCTCGCCGCCTGAAAGATCATACGGGTGCATATCATAAAGTGCTGTCATATCAAACGGCAGCCTGTCAGCCGTCACGCCCGAGTCATTAAGCTCCTCACGCACCGAGCTTTTCAGAAAACAGGTCTGTACGTCCTGCGGCAGCATAGCCAGACAGTTTGTGTAAAGTGTGCGGTTTTTGTAGTCCTTGATACTTTTCCCGAGGACTTTTATTTTCCCGGCATACGGGCGCAAAAGCCCTGCCGCCGACATTATCGCAGTGCTTTTCCCACAGCCGTTAGCCCCTAAGATGCACAGTATCTCTCCCCTCTTAGCCGAAAAGGTAAGCCCCTTTAATATATCCCTGCCCGACTTTGTGTAGCGAAAATACACATTCTCAAATTCAAGTGCCTTCCGGGCATCTTCCCTGTCTGCACATTCCGTCGGCATATCAGCTTTCGGGAAGCGGCTTATAAAGCGCCTGCCCTCGCTTACTGTGAGCGGTATCTCACCCTGAGAGTCCAGTGCTGCTGCTATCCTCGCCGCTGCCGGCATCGACATAAGCAGCTCGCTGTCTTTGTCAAGCGACGCTATCACCTCTCCGGGCGTGCCATTATGGGTAAGTTTTCCATTTTCAAGTATCATCAGCCTGTCAGCGAGCGGCACTGCTTCGTCAAGCCTGTGCTCGCACATAAGAACTGTCAGCCCCATATCTGTGCATAGCTTTTTCACAGTCGCTATAAGATCTGACGCCGCTATCGGGTCAAGCTGTGCTGTCGGCTCATCAAGTATCAACAGCCCCGGGTCTGTCATCATCACAGATGCAACGTTCAGAAGCTGCTTCTGTCCGCCCGAGAGCTTGTCGGTGGCCTGCTCGTACCATTCTGTGATACCGAAATAGCTCGCAGTTTCTGCCGCACGCAGTGCAATGTAGCTTTTGTCCGCTCCGACATTTTCAAGCCCGAACACCAGCTCGTGCCATACCTTGTCGCAAACTATCTGCTGGTCGGGTCGCTGCATCACGAACCCTATTTTCATTGCACTCTCACGCTCAGAGAGTTTTGACTGCTCCTTGCCGTCAAAGACGATGCTGCCGCTCATATCCCCGAGCGGTGCAAGCTCACGCTTTATAAGCCTTAGCAGTGTAGTCTTTCCGCTTCCGGTCGAGCCTGCAAGGACATTGAAGGTACCGCTTTCAAGCGAAAACGAAATATCGCTCAGTGCAGGCTTGTTTTCACCGGGATAGTAAAAGCTCACACCCGACGCTGTAAGTAACGCCATTTAAGACTCACCTCCGCTTTAAGGATAACAGGCATAAGCCCGAGCAGCAAAAACGCCGCTGCCGCAATAGCATCGCCGCCTGCAAAAGTAATGTATGTATCAGGATAAAACGCATTATCCGCCCCGCCCGTGAGCCTGTTTACTATCACCACACCAAAAAGTGCTATGAAGATAAGCAGCATACAAAGATCTCTCAAAGTAAACTTCTCTATGCGGTAGCAGGTTCGCCTGCCGACCGAAAACCCTCTTGCCTCCATGCTGTCAGCAGTTGTTATGCCGTTTTCGAGCGCCCATGTTATTATGATAGAAAATATCCTCACACTTGCAAGGATATCGCCTGTAATGCTGTCCTCATTAAACAGCCCCATCGCACGCTGCGTGTCACGCACACGCCGCCTCTGCCTGTTAAAGAGCGGCACAAAGCGCAAAGACATAGACAAAACGAGCGACAGATCCTTTGACAAAAAGGACGTTATGTATATCAGCTTGTCCCCTGTCATGATAAATGTCAGGCACTTGAACCAGAAAAGCGCTGACACGACCATTACAGCAGAATTAAGCCCGAAGTATATGCTTTCAAGCGTGACAGGTCTGTCATTTATCACAAGCAGCACCGTGCTGCCCTTGTGTGATATTATCGGGTTTACAATAACAAGCACTAAAAACAGCACCCATGCGAATATAAAAAAGCTCTTCTTGTTGTCCCCGGGTGTCACAGCAAAGCAGACCATAGCGCATATAAGCGATACAGCCAGCAGCGGCGGGAATGGAATAAACATACCCACCAGTGTAACAAACCCAAAGTATATAAATGTCACAAACGGATTGCAGTTTTCAAGTGTTCTCATAAGCTCATATTACCTGTCTGCCGATTCAAAGTACTGATCCTTGTAGTCGATGTCGTGTCCTATCTCGGTGGTGTATTTCCACTCTACCCTGTCGCCGTCATGAAGGATAAGCTGTGAGCTGTTGACAGACGGGGCTTCCTCGTTCACATAATACATCCACCCTGAAAGCTCGCCGTGGTCAAACTCATAGTGCCCGTCAATGCCGCTTACATATATCATATCGTCGCTGCCCTTGAAGTCAACTATTATGCCATTTTGCCTGGTTATTCTTCTTAATACGTCGTAAGCGGTGTCGCCCTCGTGCAGCTCCACCTCGCAGGGTGGTAAGATGTATCCGTCGCCGCCGTCCGAGATAGTCTTTATGTCTATGCTGACAGTAACAGTTCCTGCCGTGCTTTCGCTGACAGACGAGCCGCCGTAGTAATCATCAGCCGTCTTTATATCGACAAGCGCCGTCACCGCACATACAGCAGCACCCACAGCTATAACAAAGATATAGCTTTTGACATTTTTCTTGCCCTTGACTATCAGCACTGTGACACCGGCAGCCGTAAGCACACCTATCCCGATGAAGATATACACCTTTACATTTTCAGACGATGTATCACTGTCCCTATTTTCGGACACTTCCTCATCGGAGGACTGAGTGCCGGTGCTTGTGTCAGACTTGCTTTGTGCCGTTTCAGCAGAGGACATAGCACCTGCTTCGCCCGAAGCAGATGTTTGTGTGTCAGACAAAACGCTATTATCAGTGCTTACATTCTCATTGCTTTGCGTCACACTCTCCGGGCTGCCCGATGTCTTTTTGCCCGAGCCGCCCTGAGATACCGCAGGCGTAGTCCTTTCAGTCTGCCTGTCAGTATAAGTCACCACCCGGCTCGTTCCGTTTGATACCACAAAGCTCGTGTGTACCTGCTGCGTTTGAGTATGGATATCAGCACCGGCTCCGGCAGTCGTTGTCACTTTCCCCGAAGATACAGCATTTCCTCCCGAGGAAGTCCTTGCCTTCGTGCCGCCGGTATTTCCGCTGCCGGACCTGCTCTTCGTCACCCTCTGAGTGGTGCTGCCGCTCTGAGCTTCTGTCGTTTTTCTTGTCGTTTTCGCCGCCGGCACATCAGCGGTGCTGCCGCCTGTCTGCCTTGTGGTTTTTTTCATCGTCTGCCGGGATGTGGTCTTTTCAGTCTGCTTTGATGTCTGCTTTTGAGTCTGCACGGGAGCTGTATCTTCCACAGACCCGGGGCTTGCATTGTCAAAGATATAAAACGCCGGCTTGCCCTTTAAAAGCCTGCTGTACCCTGTCATCGTATAAAGCACCTGTGTGTTTGCGCTCTCGCTGACACCGCCGCCCCTGATGTGCTCAAACGAGCCGTCCGACAGCTTAAAGGAGCATACCGCCGAGAAAAGATCATTGCCGTCCTTGATAAACCGGCTGTCCTTTGCAGGGTCGATGCCCAAAGAGCAAAGCGCCAGCAGCACCTGAACAGTGCTTTCGCAGTTTTCCTTCCCAAAGCTGCTGTAACAGCCGTTTGACTGCTGTAAGCCCGACAACAGTTCAAGCGCATCATCACACGCAGCCCTGACCTTTTTGTCCGACTTGTAGTAAGGCGCTAAAGCCTGTACTGTCATAGCAGTGCAGTCTACATCGCCCTTGTTTCCCATTATCGCAAAGCCGCCGTCCGACTTCTGCAAAGACAGGATCTCGCTTACAAGTGACTTTTGCGTGTAGCTGCCGCCGGAGTAACCATTGTTTAAAATATGCAGCCCGAACACCAGGCTCATAAGCCCCTGCTCGCCGACCGAGCTTTCAAGTGCGGATATGATGTAGCTGTCATTGCTGCCTATCGCTATGAGCGCTAAGGCGTATTTTTCCCTTGAAGTCGCAGAGGCGATATTATTTGTGTCTATGTAGCTTAAAAGCGCTCTCTCATACCCCGAAAAATCATATTTCCCCGACTGTGCAAGGCTCATAACATACCATTCCGATGTTTCGCCTGCGCCGTTCACGAGTACAGTATCTATAAAATGCTGTATGCTGCCGCTGCCTGCCTTGTAACTGCAAATACCGTCGGCAATACTGTCGGCGGTATCTGTGGCTGCCGCCCTCAGCTGTGAGAGCGGCAGTAAGATATTCAGTGTAAGCGCTATAAGGCATACTATCACTGGTTTAAGTCTTTTCATTATTTATCCTTGTGCTTAGCTGCTGCGATAACGCCTGCTGCGAGTAATGCAGAAAGTGCAAGCACCTCAGCGGTGTTGCCGGTCTTGGGGTTGCCTTCATTTCCCGAGCCCTTGCCGGCTGCGTTAGCACCGCCTCCGGAGGTATTGCCCTTGCCCACATCAGCACCCTTGCTGCCGGTCTTGTTTACGACCTTTGCGTCGTCAGACTCTTCATCATCAGCATCTTCGTCCTCGTCCTCGTCATCGTCAGACTCTTCGTCCTCGTCATCGTCAGACTCTTCGTCCTCGCTGACATTATCGTCAGTTTCCTCGTCTACTTCGGAATCTTTACCGGTGTCTTCACCGTCTGTTGTTTCGCCGCCGTTATCATCTTCCTCGCCTTCGCCTTCGATTATATCATTGCCGTCACCGGTGCCGTCGTCCTCCTCGGCATAGATGTAAGCTATCGGCATAACGAGATTTTCTTCATCAGTGATACCCAGCGCATAGAAAGGGCCTCTATCATCAAATGTGAGCGTGACCTCGCCGTTTTCATCTGTATACAGCTCAGGTGTTCTGTCGCCGATGTAATCAACGCCTACATTTGCAGCAGGTACTGCCTCGTACTCCCCTGTTTCGGCATTGTAAACGAGCTTCTTCATGTGAAGAGTCACTTCGTTATCCTCATAAGAAAGATATACGTCCTTCTCCTCAAAATAAGCATAGGTATCAGAGAAAGCCTCCTGATCGTTGTAAGCATATACCGCTATGTAGTCATCATTCTTTATCTCGGTATATATCCACTGCTGTACCTTGTCATTGACAGCAAATCCGGCTCTGCCCTCAACGCCCCACAGCTTTGAGATGTAGTAGCCTGTATTCTCATCAAATGAAAAATCAAGTCCCTCAGCACTTCCGCCGTCATAATAATTCTCATGTGCTGTGTATATAGCATCAGCAAATGTCAGCCTGCCGTCCTTGTCAACATCCGATACGCTGAGATCGGTATTCATAAGATACATCACATTGTCCTTGCCGATAACATTCATCTTTACAGTTGCAGTCTCATCAGTAGCCGGCGGCTCGGAACTATCAACTATCATAAGCTCACATAACGGCGGTACCAATGTAAGATCGCTGCTCTTTGCACTGATGTCATACCAGCCTGTGTTAAAGCCCGTCAGGTCGATAGTCACCTCACCGTTCTCATCTGTCTTAAACGATGTTTCCTCGTCGTCTATCGTGATAGTCGCATCTGCAAGCGGCAGAGATACCGGCATCCAGTTATCATCATATCCTATGTATTTAAGTGAAAGAGTGAGCAGCGATGTTTCGTTAATGTCCACCTGTGCCTTCCTCTGCTCAAAAAACGAGTAGGTGTCAGTATAATATTTTGCGTCCTGATAGCAGAAAGCATCTAAATACTCGCCGCCCTTCAATTCGTCTTCAAGGCTCATTGCCATATTGCCGTCAACATAGTACCCGTAAGAGCCGCCGTTCTCAATACCCCACAGCTTTGTGAGAGAAAGCCCCCACTCTGTCTGCTTTGTGCCGTAGCCTGCCTCAGCGCCGCCCGTGAAATCCTCTTCATGTGTGAGGTAGAGCGCATCATTGATAGTGAGCTTGCCGTCGTCATCAATATCTTTAAGTGTGACCGCTTCGTTAATTGTGCAGTGAACACCATGATCCTCTATGATGTTTACATACACTACAACATCATCCTCGGCACTTGCAGGGATAGCAAACGCTGCTGACGACACACTCAGTGCCAGTGCTGCTGCCATTGCAGAAAATCTCTTCATTCTTTTCATTTATATCATCCTTTCCAAAATAAAAAAACTCTTTTTCCGCCCTCAGGCTAAAAAAGAGTAAACTTAATAAAACCCTTGCGACATTCATTTTCGCAAAAGCCTATCAGTCCACCGCTTTTCATTTGCCCAAAAGCATTACCGACCTTTCCCGACGAGCGATCCGACTGTAACGGTAGTGGCTGCTGCGGCAGATTTTCACTGCACTTCTCTCCTGCTTCAAAGGCTCTCACCTTCAATTCTTCGGGAAACTACATATTTATACATATATATTATACCACGTTCATATGATTTTGTCAATAGCCGTCATTTTCTCACCGACAGCACCTTTCTTATCAGCTTATATCCGCCGAGTGCCATTACCGCCGATACCATAAACAAAAATATCTTTAAAGCGATGCTATCGACCTTTATCGCAACAAGCACACACAGCACCGTTATCGGCACTGTAAACAGCAAAGCTATCAAAAGCCTTATCACTAAGGGCACCTTGCCGCTCAACATAAGTATCTCACCGATACCTGCTATGACCTCCATTATGATCTCAACTATCATTTTTCCTCCTACTATGCAAAAAGCCCCCTGCTTATCGCAAGGGGCATAATGCTAAGGCAACACCGCCGGGTCATTGTATGCCAGATACGCAGTCAGATTTTTCGTCAGATTGCCCAAATTTACCGCAGGAATACTGTCGTATTTCAAGGTAAATTTGGGTGATATGACGGAAAATATGCAAGTAGATGGCATACAAAGGCGTATGCCGGTGACCCGGCGGTGTTGCCTTAATTCTGATTGTTGTTTATCTCGTCCCTGAGCTTCTGCTGCTGTTCCTCCATGAGCTTTACCAGATCCTCCAGCGATGTATCCACCATGGTCCTGGGCTTCTTAGCCTTCGGAACATTCGGGTGCTTGGGCGTGTACGGCTTACTCTCGGGTATCTTGACTTTAAGATTGACAGGGTCTTTATCCTGCTTTTCCACAGGCGGCAGCTTGACCTTGATAGGCTCGCTCTCTTCATCCCGTGCAGCAGGAGCGATCTCCTCAGGCTGCTCGTCCTCCTGAACCTCTCCCTGCTCCTGTTCGTCATCAGTCACTAACGCATCAAAGCGTGTTTCAGGAATATCATCACCGACCTCGACCTGCTCGCCGATCATATCAGCGTCACTGTCCTCATCGACCATTATCGACTCATCGTCGCTTATGTACTCGTCATCAGTGTCAAGCTGATTGCGTGAGATAGGCGTGCTGTCATCGCCCGAGAAGAGTATGTCGTCGATACTGCCCTGCTTTCTGCCGACATCTTCATCATATTCGTCATCATACTCATAATCGTCATCATCGCTGTTGTCAGAAGACGCAATCGCTATGATAAGCTCGATGATGATAAGCAGAGCGATAGGCGAACCTATGCAGATGACCATGCCAAAGCGTGATGTCATGAATGATATAGCCTTGCCTGCAAGCGTATAGTAGGTAGTAGCCTCACCTATAACATTGCCGCTCTTTACCTCATATGTAATGGTGTCATTTTTCTCCTGGAAGAGAGTGTAGTAAACACCGTCCTCGCCCTCCTTGGCAGAAACATTAGCCAGATAGAAAACGCTTGTGCCCACCCCGGGAACATTCTCGCAAAGCACAGCCCTGCCGATCTTCTCAGCACTCGGAGTCTCGTTGGCAGCAAGCACCAGAGAGCCCCTCGGCACCGAATCTCCCATCTTGTCCGTATCCATTATATATAAGCTGTATCCGCCCACCGAAGGCGTTACGTCCTTATTCTTGAAAACAATAGAAAGCCCTATGACCACGGCAGCCACAAGAACTGTGAACACGATAAAGAATACCAGCACATTCCTCGCCGCATGGGACTTCTGTTTTGTTGCACTGCTCATGTAATATAATCATTCCTTTCCGATCATGACATATAACTCTATATATTATACCACATATCTTCTGCAAATTCAACCTTTTGCGAAAAATTTAATTTTTTTGCGGTATAAAAGTCATTTTATAATCAGTCGTTTCTTGTATAGCCCGACAGATCGGGAAGCTCAAAATCAGCGTCAGCAGGCTCACTCATGACAATGTCCGTCACTTCCTCGTGAGTGTTGTTCATATCCGTCGAATCAATGACTATCTTCCTGATGTCGCCGCTCGCAGCGTCAAAGGTATACTTGATAGTACCCTCCATGCCGTCGAAGTTGAGAGCGTACTCCTCCGTCACCTCGCCGCCGTCAACGCTTGCGCTCGAGAACACGCCCGTTCCCGAGAATACCGGGTCATACGACGGTGACTTGTAAACGGTATTGCCTATCTCGTCATGATTAAATTTCTTGTATGTGGTAGTACCCTCGCTTATGACATAAAGATCCCCCTCAGCGGTGATGTATCTTTTTGTCATCATGCCGTCAACAACAGCGCTGTTGAGCCTGAGATCTCCCTTGACCTCAAAGCATACAGCCGAGCCGCCGGTGTTCTCGTTTGTCGTGAGCGTACCGGTGAGTTTGTAATTGCCGTCATACTTTTCCTTAAAGCTGTTAAAAAGCCTTATGTCGCCGTTTATATCATATTCAACAGCAGGCGCCTTTGAAACATCGCTGCTCTGCGCCTGTGACGACTCAGCCGCCCCCGAGCTGCCGTCAGACCCTGACGAGCTGTTGCCGCATGACGACATCATAAACATCATAATAAACGCCGTTACCGCTGCCGGTATTCTTGTCTTTTTCATTTTGTCTCTCCTTATTAAAAGGTCACTTTGCGAGCGCTGCGATAGACTGCTCTATCTTCGCCATTTTCTCCTTTGCCTTTGCGAGCTTTTCCTTCTGCTCGTTTATCAGCTTTTCGGGCGCTTTCGCAAGGAAGCCCTGATTTGACAGCTTGCCCGACAGGAAGTCTATATCCTTCTGTGCCGCCTTCTTTTCCTTTTCAAGACGTGCAAGCTCCTTGTCACGGTCGATTATCTCCGAAAGCGGTATGAACAGCCTTGCCGAGTCGGTAACAGCCGCCGCACATTCCTTCGCATCAAATCCCGAGTCAAAGCTGATGCCGCTTGCAGATGCTAAGCGCTCAAAGAACATAGCGCCGCTCTCAAACACATCTTTTTCGTCAGTCTCTATGAATATCTTAGCCTTTACAGACGGCGGTACGTTCATGCTGCCCCTGACATTTCTTACAGCACTTATAGCCGCCTTTATCTTTTCAAAGTCAGCCTCTTCCTTAGCAAAGTCAAGCGCCTCGTCATATACAGGGAAATCCTGTACCATGATAACGCTCTCGCCGTCAGTCAGTACCTGCCATATCTCCTCAGTGATATACGGCATGAACGGGTGCAGGAGTTTGAGCATTCCCTTCATCACCCATACAAGTACGCCCTGAGCCGCAGCAGCGCTTTCGCCGCCGGCAGCTATCCTCGGCTTTGTAAGCTCTATGTACCAGTCGCAGTAAATATCCCAAATAAAATCATACAGCTTTGCAACAGCCACACCCAGCTCGAACTTGTCAAGGTTCTCGTTTACTTCCTTTGCAAGACGGTTGAACTTCGATACCACCCACTTGTCCTCGTTGGCAAGGCTCTCGGGCAGCCCGTCGCACTTGAAGCCGTCAGGCAGATTCATCATTATAAAGCGTGATGCGTTCCACAGCTTGTTTGCAAAGTTTCTTGATGCCTTTACCTTGTCATCGCTGTATCTCATGTCGTTTCCGGGCGCATTACCGGTAGCGAGCATGAATCTCAGCGCATCAGCACCGTAATTGTCTATTACTTCCAGCGGGTCAATGCCGTTGCCTAAGCTCTTTGACATTTTAAGACCGTTTGCATCTCTTACAAGACCGTGGATAAGTATAGTCGAGAAAGGCTTCTGCTTCATGTACTCTTCCGAAGCGACTATCATTCTTGATACCCAGAATGTGATTATGTCATATCCGGTTACAAGTGTGTTCGTCGGGAAGAACTTTTCAAGCTCGGGTGTCTTTTCCGGCCACCCCATTACAGAGAAAGGCCATAAAGCCGACGAGAACCATGTGTCGAGCGTGTCAGGGTCCTGACGCATAGGCTTGCCGCACTTAGGGCATACTGCCGTGGCCTCCTTGGTGACAACAGTTTCACCGCAGTCATCGCAGTAGAACGCAGGTATCCTGTGCCCCCACCACAGCTGACGTGATATGCACCAGTCTCTTATATCATTCATCCAGTTGAAGTAATTCTTGTCAAATCTCTCCGGCACGAATTTAATATCGCCGCTCTCGACCGCCTTTATAGCCGGCTTTGCAAGCTCGTCCATCTTAACGAACCATTGCAGCGACACTCTCGGCTCAACGGTAGTACCGCACCTGTAACAGGTACCTACATTGTGGTCATGCTCCTCGGTGTACGCTAAGAAGCCGCCGGCTTCGAGATCCTCAACTATCTTCTTTCTTGCCTCATACCTGTCCATGCCTGCGTATGCAGGATAATCGTCAACTATCTTAGCGTCCTCGGTGAGAACGTTTATAACAGGCAGATCATGACGCTTGCCGACCTCAAAGTCGTTCGGGTCGTGAGCAGGAGTTATCTTAACGACACCCGTACCGAATTCCATGTCAACATAGCTGTCCGCCACAACAGGTATCTCCCTGCCCACGAGCGGCAGTATCAGCATCTTGCCGACAATGTCCTTGTATCTTTCGTCCTTGGGGTTTACAGCTACTGCCGTATCACCGAGCAGAGTTTCGGGACGTGTCGTTGCAAGCTCAACAAAGCCGCTTCCGTCCTTGAGCGGATATTTAAGATGCCAGAAATGCCCTGCCTGATCCTCATAGTTTACCTCAGCATTAGAGATAGAAGTCAGACAGTGAGGACACCAGTTTATTATCCTCTCGCCCCTGTAAATAAGCCCTTTGTTGTAATAGTTTATAAAAACTTCCTTTACTGCCTTCGAGCAGCCCTCGTCCATAGTAAAGCGCTCTCTTGACCAGTCGCATGAGGTACCGAGCTTTTTGAGCTGCTCTACTATCCTGCCGCCGTACTGCTTTTTCCAGTCCCACGCACGCTCCAGGAACTTATCTCTTCCGATGTCGTCCTTCGTGATCCCCTCCTTGCGCATAGCCTCAACTATCTTGGCTTCCGTAGCGATAGACGCATGGTCAGTCCCCGGCACCCAGAGCGCTTCATAACCGGACATTCTCTTGTATCTTATCAGAATATCCTGTAAGGTATTGTCAAGCGCATGACCCATGTGCAGCTGACCGGTTATGTTCGGAGGGGGAATAACGATCGAATACGGCGGCTTTTTGGAATTAACGTCCGCCTTGAAATAACCGCCGTCGAGCCACATTTTATAGATCCTGTCCTCGAACTCCTTGGGTTCGTAGACTTTTGAAAGTTCTTTCTTCATAATCCTTCGTCCTTTACATTAATATGGTTTACATTTTATTATCGCACATTTTGAGTAAAATGTCAAGTGCGAATTAACGCTATCCATTCACAAAATATTAAGGCAACACCGCACGACCACCGGCTCACGCCTTTGTGTGCCATCTGCTTGCCGGATTTCCGTCATAATACCCAATTTTACCTTGTCTTACGCCAGTAAAACTGCGGCAAAAATGGGCATTCTGACGAAAATTCGGA
>JAFUYP010000048.1 GCA_017470535.1 Ruminococcus sp.
GCTGCGGCTGCGGAGGCGGTTACGGCAACTATGTCGTTATAGACCACGGCAACGGCTACTGGACGCTTTACGGTCATATGCAGTACACGACCGTAAGTCTCGGTGACACGGTATCGCAGGGTCAGAAGATAGGTGTAGTCGGCACGACAGGCTGGTCTACCGGCGACCACTGCCACTTTGAGGTAAGGCAAAACGGCGAGCCCGTTGACCCGACACAGTATGTGAGCTATTAAGTACTTGACATAAAAAAAGAAGGTGCCTGCAAGCAGCGTTCACCTCCTAAAAGACCAATGCTATAAAAATAGCCGCCTTATTTGGAAGTCAGGCGGCTATTTGTTTTTATTGCAAATGCGAACGACAATATCAATACAACACCGCCTTTACATAAGACAGATACCTATATAGAAGTTTTGCCCCTGAGTGTTACAAAGCACTCAGGGGCATTGTGCATATTTATGTTGCTAAGCTAAATCAGAATTTAACCAAGTATGATTATTTTACAGTCGTTTTGAATTGACTATCCCTCTAAAAAAGCCGGAAGTCCTTCTATCCATTCACTGAAACTACTATTTGTTTTTTCATATTCCGGTACTTCTGCATAATAGTAAAATATCTCCTTAGTTTTTTTGTTTATGCAGAAGTAATCTCCGTTTCCAATACCGAGAAAAGGAATCATGTCTTTATCCCAATCATCATATTTAGATTCGTGTTCATAAACAACTATTATAGTATCATTTCCATTAGCACTTTTATCCTGAACATTATAAATATCTCCCGGAAAAGAATACTTTGACATGAAATCTATAAACCACTTGAACTCTGATCCGAATTCGCATTCAAAATATTCCTCAAATCTTTCCCATTCTTCTTTAGTAGGATATACCGGTTTGTCATATTCAACTTTCAAGCACTTTTTTAAAATATTTTCAACATTACTTCTTGTCATAATAGCCTCCACGCATTGAGAAAATAATGAGTGCAGCGTCACGCTGCAAATTCCGATTTTTGTCAGTAACAATTATAGCACATCATCTCTGTACTGTCAATAGAAACGCCATAGTACTTCTGACCTTACATCAGAAATACTATGGCGTAAAACTTCTTTATGCGTACCGTTCTTATATAAGGCGGTGTTTGTTATATCTGCTATTTTACCTCGAGCTGATACTGACGCCCTTTTCTCCCCTGCCGCAGCGCTCTATGCTGATGTAGCAAAGGTCTTTATACCGGTAGACCGTGCATTTTTTGGATCCTATGCGGTCTGATTCTGACAGGCTCACAGGCGGAGTTATGACCTCGCCGCCGTCTGCCGATATATGCAGTATATAGTAAGGATCTCTGACACCTTTATAGGTCTTGCATTTTATCCAGCCGTCAGACGGCTTGCCGTGCTTTTTGCACATATGCTTTTTATATGCAAGGTAAAACCCCTTTATCGTCATATACAAAGGCATTATCCCTGCAAGCACAGCACACATTATCCCTTCACGGTGATAATGAAAGCTCTTTCCGCCAGAGAATACACTTATCAACGTGAATACCAAAAACGTTATTATCGCCAAAGAGAAAAGCGCCCATAAATACTTTGAACGCTCCCCTCTGTATCTTATCTCATTACTCTTCATATGTCAATATGTCACAAACGACAAAGGATTCATATAGTTGCCGCCGTATCTCAGCTCAAAGTGCAGGTGCGGACCTGTTGACCAGCCTGTCGTGCCGCTTATACCAATAAGCTCGCCCTTGTCCACCTTGTCGCCGACCTTCACCTTAGCCTCGGTCAGATGACCGTAAAGCGTCAGGAAGCCGTTGCCGTGGTCTATAACGACATAGTTTCCGTAACCGCCGCCGCAGCCGCAGCTGCCGTCCTTGCCGTAGTTGTGCGTACAGTCGTTGCAGCTGATAACGACCTTGCCGCCCTCTGATGCGACTATCTCGCTGCCCATTTCAGCGCCTATGTCAAGCCCCTTGTGTGTCGTACCCCACCTCGGACCTACGCCGGATGTCACCGTCTTGGTAGACGGGCACGGCCAGCCGAATACATATGCACAGCTGCCCTTGCTTTCAGTTTTTTCATCGGTCTTTTTATCATCAGCAGACGGAGTCGCAGTCCACAGCTCTCTGAGCTTTTTGGCAGCGGCAAGCTCTGTTTTCATTCTTCCCGTTTCATCAGCGCTGTCGCCGTAGTCATCATTTAAAAACTCCGACAGCTTGTCGGCATAGCTTGACTTTTCAGAGCTTAGTATCTTGTTCTGCTTTTCGAGCTTTTCCTTTAACTCCTCTGTATCCTCCTGTGCGGCGAGGCTCTGCTTGTAAAGCTCATCGAGCGTGTTTTTCTTATCACTCAGAGAATCAAGCTGCTCCTTGTATTCCTCCTGTTTTGCATCAAGCTCTTCCTTTTGCTGCTCGTAGTCAGACTTTAAAGCCACCAGCCTGTCAAGCTCATTCTTGTCGTGGTCGGCTACTCTCTTTACAAGCTCAGTCCTCATAAGCACATCAAAGAAGTCGCCCGAGCTTAAAATAATATCCGTATACCCCTCGCTGCCTGCTAAGTACATAGCCCTGAGCCTTCCCTTGAAGTCCTTGACGCCCTGTGTTATCTCAGCGCCGGTTTTCTCAACAAGCTCCTGCTGCGATGCTATCTTCTTGTCAAGGTCGTCGATATAGTTTTCCGACACCTTGATCTCTTCATTGACAGAGTTTATTTTTTTGCTGAGTGTTTTCTGTATCTCAGCCTCTTTGTCAAGGTTCTCCTGCGCCTCATCGAGCTGCTTGTCTATCTCAGCCTGCTCCTTGGCTATCTCACCCAGGCGCTCACGGTAGCTGCTCATATCCATATCTTCGTCGCCCTGACCGTCGGCAGCGCTCTGCGCTTCCTTCGCCGCAAATGTTGACATCTGCGCCGAGCCGCTCACCCCGGCACATATGAGCAGTGCCGTCGCAATTGCAGCTATACTTTTGACTTTAAGTTCTCTTATCATAGTTTTATACCCTTACAACAGCGGTGCGAACAGTCCCAGCACTGCGCTGAGCATTCTATGCGCTATCGGTCTTTCGTTACATTCTTCGTAGGTAACTCTATGACAATGCTCCTCAAATAGCTCTAAAAAATCCTCTTTTATATCTTTTACACAATCTGTCCCGTACATAAACGCCGCACACTCAAAGTGCAGATACAGGCTCCTGTAATCAAGGTTTATCGTGCCTACAACTGCCGTGCTGTCGTCAGACACGAAGTTTTTAGCGTGGATAAAGCCCTTGTCGTACTCATACACCTTGACGCCGTTTGCGATAAGCGGCTTGTAGAACGACTCGCCTATCAGCTTTACATACCATTTATCCGGTATGCCGGGCACAACTATCCTCACATCAACGCCGCTCTTTGCGGCGTAGCAAAGTGATGTTATCATCTCATGATCCGGTATCAGATACGGTGTGGAGATGTAAACATACTCCTTTGCGTGGTTTATTATATTCATATACACAAGCTCGCCTACGTTCTCTTTGTCAAGCGGCGAGTCAGAAAACGGCAGTACGAAGCTGTCATCCTGCGTATCAAGATGCTCAAAGGTAGTCGGGCTGTACATTTCATATTTTGCTACCGTCTGATCTCCTGTGATCTCCCACAGCTGCAAAAACATCATAGTCAGGTTCCACACAGCCTCGCCTTTAAGCATAACTGCCGTATCCTTCCAGTGCCCGAAGCGCTCCCTTTTATTTATGTATTCATCGCCGATATTCACACCGCCCGTAAAGCCCGTATGCCCGTCTATGACCAGTATCTTTCTGTGGTCACGGTTATTCTGTATAGTTGCTACCAGCGGCACGAAAGGATTGAACACCTTAACATCTATCCCCTCGGCTCTGAGCGTTCTTTCATAGCGGAAGGGCAGTATCGACTGCGTGCCCATGCCGTCGTACATAAGCCTTACTTCAACGCCCTCTCTGGCTTTTCTCACCAGTATTTCATGTATCGTATCCCACATATAGCCCTTGTCTATTATGAAATACTCCATAAAGATAAAGTGCTTTGCTCCTTCAAGCTCTCTGACCATTGCCTCGAACTTTTTCTCGCCCAGGCTGAAATACTGGACCTTTGTGTTCTGATACACCGGGTAGCCGCCGTACACCCTCACATAATGTGCAAGGTTCGCCACGCTCATATCATGCTCTTCGAGCGCCTTTATAACAGAGGCTTTCTGCCTTAGAAAAGGCTTTGTGTTCTCTATCTTTTTGGTTATCAGGTTTTTCTCATACCGGTAGCTGCTCTGGAATTTAAGATATATAAACGCAAACGCCCCGAACATCGGGAACAGCAGCACCGGCACTATCCACGCCAGCTTGTATGCCGGGTTCTCGTCCGAATTCACGATATACATGACGATGATAAGCTCTATTGCAAGAAGAAAATAGTAAACAAACACAAACTGCTCTGCAAGCACGAATATCGCAAAAATCAAAAACGCTATCTGCAAAAGCAGCAGTGACAGCACTATGAATTTCTGGGAGAATACCACATTGAGCAGTTTTTTTATCCCGAATCCCTTTTTACTCTTCATTGAGTTTCCTTCCTGTTCCTACAAAAACATCCTCTGTACAAGTATGTCTATCTGCTTCTCATCCTCTATCTCGTCAGTACCGACAATGACCTTAACGACCTTGTCGTCTTTGAATATATATTTATAGTCGCTGCCCTTGTTAGAGCCTGACACGCTTACCTCACCTTTAAGCAGGCTGTAATCCCAGCTCGCATCACCAAAGAAATGCTCCGCCGCCTCACCATATGTAGAGTAGCTCATCTTAGCGCCGGTATCTGACTCATAGGTGATACCCTTTGCACCGTGTACCTTCAGAATGAAAATAAGCAGATACAAAAGCATCAGCAGCACGATGAGCAGCACCGTGAACGAAACTATGAATTTTGCCTTGTTATCCTTTTTCCTGGTTTTCTTTGCTGCCGCCGTGCCGGCAGGTCTTTTCTTTTTCGGGCGTGGAGTTACAGGCTCTTCGTCCTCCATTACCTCCATTACCGCCGTGGGTGTCGGCTTATGCGCAAACTCCCTTGACTGCGTCACAACAGACCTTTGCTGCCGTCTTACCTGCACAGGCTCAGGTCTGAGTGCTGAGTTTTTTGAAACTATCTTGCCGCAGTTTACACACAGCTTAGCGCCCTCGGGCAGTATCGCCCCGCAGTTATAACACTTATGCGCCATTTACAGACCCCCCTTTTTTTCAGTTAACAGGTAACAGTTGATGTGTGCGGCAAAGCAGCACGATGTTTTTATCAATAATATCTTAAAAGTGCTGCGACTTTGCCGAGGATAGATACATTGTCTGCTATGATAGGCTCCATGGTATCATTCTCTGGCTGCAGGCGGTAGTGACCGTCCTCCTTGAAAAAGCGCTTTACAGTTGCTTCCTCGTTGTCAACGAGTGCTACGACGATGTCGCCGTTCTCTGCAACGCTCGTCTGCTCGACTATAACAGTATCACCGTCATAGATGCCTACATTTATCATGCTCTCGCCCCTTACTTTAAGTGCGAAAAGCTGACCCTGGTACTTCTTGTCAAAGCTCAGTGTCATATAGCTGTCTATATCCTCGATAGCCGTTATCGGCTTGCCGGCTGTGACAGTACCTACTACCGGCACGCTCACGCCGCTTGTATAGCCTGCTATCCTTATAGCACGGTTATGCTTTTCGTCACGCTCGAGCAGACCCTTTTTGCTCAGATTTATGATATACCTGTGAGCCGTGGACGATGATTTCAGACCGAAATGATCCTGTATGTCCCTGACTGTTGGTGCATAGTTATGAGTGTCAACATAATCCTTGATAAATTCAAATACACGTCTTTCTTTTTCAGTGATCTTCATAATTTACGTCCTTTCTGGGTCATCTTTCTCTTAAACGTTTTGCGAACTTCTTGGCTATCTTATATGCGTCACCGCAGCCGAGCGTCATTACAAGGTCGCCCTCTTTGGTGTTTTCAAGCAGGTAATCTGTCACCTGTCCGAAATTCTTTTCCTTCTGCTCATTCGTCTGCATATCGACTATCTCGTGCGGTGTATCAAAGTACACGCACCCGTCTATCTTTTCACCGAGCATCTCAGTGTAGATGTGGTGAGTGTTTTTCTCACGGCTGCCGAAAATATCCGTCAGCACGCAGACATCTGCGATAGACAGAGCCTTTACAAAGTCGTCCATGAGCAGCTCTGTCCTTGAATAGGTAAACGGCTGGAACACAGCTATCACCCTGTCAAAATCAAGCCCCTTTGCTGCTTTGAGAGTAGCCTCCAGCTCGCTCGGGTGGTGGGCGTAGTCATCAACTATCGTGATGCCGTCCACTTCATCTATCTTTTCAAATCTTCTCATCGCACCCCTGAATTCTTCAAGGCCCTTTCTTATGCCCTCATAGGAAACGCCGACATATCTTGCCGATGCGACAGCTGCCAGAGCATTGAGAACATTATGCTCGCCGGGCACGAATATCGAGAACACGCCACAGCTCTGACCCCTTTCAAACAGCTCAAAATCAGTTCTCAGCCCTTTTTTGTCAAGTATCTTAGCGCTGAAATCATTACTCTCGCCAAAGCCGAATGTGATAGTTTCCTTATCTATCCCCTCTACCGCTTTTAGGGTGTTTGCATCATCGCCGTTTATTATCAGGCACTTGCTTGCCATTGATGCAAATTTATGAAAGCTCTTTATTATATTTTCAAGTGTGCCGAAATAATCAAGGTGGTCAGCATCCACATTAAGTATCACTGCAATATCGGGCGACAGCTTCAAAAACGTATCAACAAATTCGCACGACTCGCATACCATCACATCGCTCTTGCCTGCTCTGCCCGAGCCGCCTATGGCTTTGAGCTTTCCGCCGATAACGCAGGAGAGGTCAACGCCCTCGCTCATAAGTATCTGCGTCGTCATGCTTGAAGCAGTCGTCTTGCCGTGAGTGCCGGAGATACATATAGCGTTATCATACCATGTTGTCACAAGCCCCAACAGCTCTGAGCGCTCTATCGTCGGTATGCCGCTCGCCTTTGCTGCGACAAGTTCGGGGTTGTCGGGCATTATCGCTGCCGAATACACTATAAGCTCTGCGCCCTCTATGTTCCCGGGTGCCTGACCCATGTATACCTTAGCGCCCATTTTCCTTACAGCGTCAAGCGTTTCTGTCTCGTTGTTGTCAGAGCCGCTCAGCTCATACCCCTGCGAATGGAGTATCTGTGCGAGCGGATACATCCCCGAGCCGCCTATGCCCATCATATGGACTCTTTTTATACCTTTTAATATATTCTTATCTATCATAACAAAGCTGCACCCTTTCAGTTTATACGATTTACCCTATTATATTATTATATAACATTTTACGCAAAAAATAAAGGCTGATTTTGAATAAAAATTCCCGTTTGCAGCATACTTTTATTATACAAATCAGAAAGGAAACATCAAAAATGACCATTACAGACGTAAAAGTCAGGAGGCTTTTAGACGATGAACGCTTAAAAGCGATAGTAAGCATCACCCTTGACGGCGAATTTGCCGTACACGACATAAAGGTCATAGACAGCGGCGGCAGGCTGTTTGTCGCCATGCCCTCACGCAAGGATCAGGAGGGTGTATACCGTGACATAGCACACCCCGTCACCTCAGCTTTCCGTGAGATGACAGAGCGTCTTGTATTAAGTGCCTACCGTGCGGCGCTCAGCTCATAGGTCTTATGCTCACCTCGCCGCTTGAAAGCGCTTCTGTCGTGCCGTCCTCGTATCTCACGAGCAGCCTTGCCCTGTCGTCCACTCCGAGCGCCCTTGCTGCGATAGTGCGCTCAGGCTTTACGACATTTATATCGCAGTCTATCAGGAACTGCCGCTTTCTGTATTCACTGAGATAATACTCCCCCGTCTGTCTGCCGAACTGATCGTACAGCTCCCGTAATATCCCGGCAGTCAGGCGGTTTCTTATATTCCCCTGGTCTGTCCTGCCGAAAAGCGACGTCGCCTTGTCCTTAATATCCTCGGGGAAGTCGCCCTCGGGCGTTGTGATGTTTATACCTATCCCCAGCACTGCAAAATCGAGCTGACCGCTCTCAAAGCTGACAGATGCTTCCGTGAGTATGCCGCACACCTTCTTAAGGTTTATGTAGATGTCGTTTACCCATTTTATCTTAGGGGAGAGATTGCCGTCTGATACCTTTTCTATCGCACGGCATACTGCCACCGCAGCGGAAGTCGTTATAAACAGCGAATCCTCTGCCCTCATCTGAGGTCTTAAAAGCAGCGATATATACACGCCGCTCCCTGCCGGCGAATAGAACCTTCTCCCAAGCCTGCCCTTGCCTGCCGTCTGCTCCGATGCGATAAGCGCATACCCCTGCGGCGCACCGGTATAGGCTATCTCTTTTAGCAGGTCATTTGTTGAGGTGACGCTCTGTCTTACATCTATCGTCAGCGGCAGGTCATCAAGAAGTGCCGCTATACCTTCTTTTGAAAGGCTGTTGTCGTCCTTTGCAAGAAAATATCCTGCCTTGGGCTTGGCACTTATCATAACGCCTGATCTTCTAAGCTCTTTTATAGCCTTCCAGACAGCATTTCGGGAAACGCCCATATCAGCCGCCAGGCTCTCACCTGAGATCTCCCTGCCCCTGTTGTTTTCAAGTATTTCAAGCACACGCTCTTTCGTTGTCATAGTTTTCTCTCCTTATACTGCCAGACCGTTGGTGCGCAGAATGCTCATCGCCGTATCGAGCGGCAGCTGCTTTACCATATGCACTTTCACCTTTTCGTTCATGGTATATATCGCTATACTGCAATAGCCCGTTTTCTTCTGCGGTATTGACTGGAATATCGCCGCACTTGTTATCTTTTCTCTTTCGACGACTACCCTGTGAAAGCCGTAATAGCGGCAGTATTCCATAACACAGTGGGTGTCGTTGAAGCCTATCCCCGTGTGAAAAGCCGCCGCCGTCTTGACTATGATGAGCCACACAAACGGCACTGAAGCGATAAGAGAGATAACATTTATCTCGCCTACCCACCTCGGGAATATACCCGCAGCCACAGCCCTCAGCACCGGCACGAGCAGCAACAGAAATACCGGTATGCCCACAAAGCGCAGAATATCCTTTCTGCCTGTACGCAGCGTCGTCTGACCGCCGTACATACCCGGCAGAAGATGCTCTACCGTACCCTCGACCTCTTTTTCATTTGAGATAGGGGCGATAGTGGGTATCTCGGCTCTTCTGTCGCCGTAGCCGGCACAGTTTAGATTTATCGTGCATATCTTAAATATCTTCATCAGAAGCGAGCTTGTTATATCAATATAATTTATGCACCTGCACGCCATAACATCATGCCGCAGCGTCCAGATACCGCTTTTTACATACAGCTTTGAGCCCTGCCTTGTGACCGAAAAATGCCAGTAGCGCATAAGGTTTGCCAGAAACGACAGCACCCAGCCGCCTATTATCACGAGTGCGACTATCACTATGATAAAGGGGATATTGCTTGTAAACTTAGATATTTCCCCGGCGGCGGTATTTAAAAGCCTTATCTCGATATTTCTGTCAACTATACGGGAGGCCTCAAAAAGCAGACCTGCAAATATTATGACTCCCGACATGGAGGACGAGAAAAACAGCGAGAATGCAAGCTGGCTTCTCTTTTTTGAATCGACTGTGTATTTTATCTCGGCGGTACTTTCGTCGGCTATGAATTCAAGTATATGGCTCGCCCTTTTTTTCGGCAGCACAAGCGTTATCTCGGTGTTTGACAGCGATGCCGCCGTCGTGTCGATATAAAGCGTACACGCCCCGAAAAGCCGCTGCAATGAGCTTTGGTGCATACCCACGGTCGAAACGTCTGAAAACGCAAGCGTCGTCCTTGCAAGCCCGAAATAGCCTGTATGCGAGGTTATGGTCTTGGTATCCATTTCAAAAAAGACGAACACCCAGCGAAGTATCGCAATAGTTATTATCGCCGTGATGATAAGAATATCCACCCAGTTTGACATAAACCACGAATGGAAGTCATCAAATCTCAAAGCCACTATATACTTGACTATCGGGATAAGCAGCAGCCACAGCACCTTTGAGGTGTAGCCTATTATCTTTATAGGGTGCTGACGGTGTCTGAAAAACTCCCTTATATGTCTGATAAGTCTATGCTGTCTCATAAGAACTGTCATCTTCCTTTCTTATGAGCTTATCAAGGCGTGAGGTTATCTCGTTGAGATCCTTCCTGCTCAGAAACAAAAGCACCATTCTCGCACCGAGCGAATGTATCACTAAGAAATTAAGCCCCGTCGCACCGCTAAGCGGTGTAACTACTGCCGTGAATGATCTGACAGATGATATCTTCATATACTGCCTTTTGAAGATGAACACGCCTTTTCGGCATATCACCTCGTTGCGGCTTACAGAGTACCGGCTCTGCGAGAAAAACAGCGGTACCACGATAGTAAGTATCAAAAACGCAAGAACGATTATAAACAGCATCACATACCAGAATATCACCGACATGAACATTGCCCCGAAGCCGCAGGCTATACACAGCCCGAGCGACAATATCACCGTAAAAATGTATATTGAGATCATCGCCAGCGGTGACGGCTTATACATCCTCATATGATCTTGCCCCCCGAGAAATACTTTTTCAGTCAACAGGTAACTATATATAAGGTTTCCTGTTGATCGTATTATATTACCGCTTCTGCGTGCCTTGTTACATGGCAGCCGACATTTACGCTCACAGGCAGACCTGCTATGTGTGTCGGCGCCTGCTCTATGTTTACCGCAAGACAGGTGACTGTGCCGCCAAAGCCCTGCGGTCCTATGCCGAGTGCGTTTATGCGCCGGAGCATCCTTTCTTCAAGATCTCTGTAAAGCGGCTTTTCGTTTCTTTTTGATACATCTCTGCAAAGGGCTTTCTTTGCAAGATATGCACACTTTTCAAAGTCGCCGCCTATGCCGACACCTACCACTATCGGCGGACAGGGGTTAGAGCCTGCCCTTGCGATGCTATCCGCCACGAAATCTATTATCTCGTCGTGTGTCACCGACGGCGTCATCATTCTGAGCGCCGACATATTCTCTGAACCAAATCCCTTCGGTGCTGCCATTATCTTCACCCTGTCGCCCGGGACGAATTTAAGATGCACCACCGGCGGAGTGTTGTCATTTGTGTTGACTCTTTCAAGCGGATCAGATACTATCGAGCAGCGCAGCCTGCCGTCTATGTAGCCCCTTGCAACGCCGTTGTTTATAGCCTCGTTTATATCGCCGCCGGTAAAATGCACGTCCTGCCCGACCTCGATAAACAGCACCGCCATGCCCGTATCCTGACATATCGGTATCGTCTGCTCACGGGCTACGTTTATATTGTCTATTATATCATCAAAGACATTCTTCCCGACAGGTGACTGCTCCTTGTCCCTGCCGCACTTTATGCACTCTTCGAGCGACTGCGGAAGGTAGAGATTTGCCTTTATGCAAAGCTCTCTTATAGTATCCTCGATAAGTTTTACATCTATCTCACGCATCATTACTGCTCCCTTTTGTATTTTTCTTCGCCGCATATGACAACCATTTTGGGGGAAGAATATATATCCAGCGGATCGCCCTCAAACAGCGACATATCGGCAAATCTACCCTTTTCTATCGAACCTGCCACATCATCTACTCCCAGAGCCTGCGCAGGCTTTACAGTTATCGCTTCAAGTGCCGACTGCCGTGAAAGACCGTTTTTCACAGCTATCGCCGCTGTGAGCGGCAGATACTGTATCGGCGTTTCCGAATGGTCTGTGCAGATACAGACGTTCACGCCTGCCTTGTCAAGCACCCCTGCGTTTGCAGGGGTAAAGTTTGCAAGCTCGGGCTTGCACTTATCGTTGAGCAGCGGACCTATGACCGCACTTACATTTTCATCTTTCAGCTCATCGGCTATCAGATGACCGTCGGTGCAGTGGATAAGCACATAGTCAAGGTCAAACTCCCCGGCTATCCTTACCGCCGTAAAAATATCGTCCGCCCTGTGGCAGTGAAAATGCGCCTTTATCTGACGTTTGAGCAGCGGAATGAGCGCTTCGTTTTTCATATCATACTCAGGCTCGTCCTCGCCCTGTTTGAGCGCCTTTTCCTTGTCCTGCATATAGCGCCTTGCCTTAAAGAGCGCTTCCCTTATCACAGCAGCGATAGCTAAGCGTGTATATGGCGTCTGCTCCTTGTTCATATAGGTCATCTTGGGGTTTTCTCCCATGGCAAATTTCATGCCCACCGTTCTTATGAGCATTTTATCCACACGCCTGCCCGATGTGTGCAAAAACGCAATATCCCCGGCGACCGCATTTGCAGACCCGGGCGAGACCGCACAGGCGGTGATGCCTGCTTTCACAGCTTCACAAAAGCTCTCGTCCATAGGGTTTATGCCGTCTATTATGTGCATATTCGGCGTGCATGGGTCGCTTTCCTCATTAAAGTCATCGCTCTCCTCGCCCACACCGTTGGTAGTAAGTCCTAAATGAGTATGAGCATCTATAAATCCCGGGTAAAGTGTGCGCCCCTTTGCATCAAATGCGTCAGGCTCGTCACACTCACCCTCTGCGACCTTGGTGATGACACCCTTGCTGTTCCACTTTACATAGCCGTGCTCAATAACACGGCGCTTTTTATCCATTGTTATTATTCTAGCGTTTTTTATTGCTTTCATTCGTTTTCCTTTACTGTTTGCCGGTCGAGCCGAATCCGCCTGCTCCTCTTTCGGTATCAGACAATTCGTCCACCACCTGAGTTTCGGGTGTGAGAACACCGGTTATCACAAGCTGCGCTATCCTGTCGCCGCACTTTATCTCATAGTCCTTGTCGGAGGAATTATGCAGCGCCACTATTATCTCGCCCCTGTAATCCCAGTCCACAACGCCGACGCAGTTTGCAGGTGCAAGCCCGAACTTTGTCGCAAGAGAACTTCTTGCATAAATAAAAAGGCACACGTTCCTGTCACCGTCCACCTCAGCCGAGATGCCTGTATGCACCTTGACTGTCTTGCCTGCCTCGGCGGTGATGTCCTCCGCCGAGCAAAGATCATACCCTGCGGAAAAAGGTGTCTGCCTTTTTGGTACTGTTGCATTTTCATTCAGCTTTTTTATAAGAAGTTTCATGTTATTTCCTCGTTTTCTATTTTATGCCACGGTAATAAAGCCCGTGGGTCTTGTTTTTTATCTCCGCCGCCGTGCCCGATCTGAAGGCCCTTATCACGTCACTTGCCTGCTGCGGCGTTTCTTCGGTGAAGATAAGCGATAAACTATCCGCAAACGCAAGGTCAGAGATCTTGTCGCTCATTGTCAGCACATCGCTGTTGAGTATCTCGACATACCCCTTGCCCTTACTGCATTTTACCATAAATTCTCTGCCTGTTCTGTCAAAAAGACGACCCTTGCAGCTTTTGCACCCCACAGCCTGCCTTACAGGACAATTGGCAGTGAGCATGAGCGGCAGTCTGCCGTATGCTATGACATTTACCGGCACAGGCGAGCTTATCCTTGCAAGCTGTGACGCTTTAAGCTCAAACGAAAGCGTTATGTCATCAAGACCCATGTCAGCATAAGCCCTTGCAGCGACAGAATTTGTGATATTCAGCCCAAAACCGCCCGACAGCTTCATAGAAAGGTCTTTCCCTGTCTTTATATGCGCTATGTTAGTGCAGACAAGCCGCTCTATGCCGAGCGCCTTTGCCTGTCTGAGTCTTTTTATCTGTGTACCCTCGTCAAAGGTGAACCTGTCCCCCACGACTGCGAGCTTTGATATATCCGATACCTTTGCGGCTGCCGCAGATGCCATTTCGGCAGGTATGCCTATAAGCTCCACATCGCTCTCATTTATCATATCAAGCTGGGATATATCGCTTATAAATACCCTTATCCCCGGCTTTCCTGCCCTTTTATGTGTGGGTGTATCAAATTTATAGGGCGAAAATTCGTACAGTTTAGTATTGCTTTCCGCACGCTTTTTATCAAGCTCCTCGCAGGCTCTGCGCCGCAGGTCGTTGAGTGCCGAGGCACTCACTGCCGTATCAGCGCCGAGGTCTGCCCTTATATCTTCAAGCTCGTAGATAGTGCCTCCGAGCTTTGAAAGGCTCTTTGTAACATATGCTATATCTGCCGGGCGGTTCAGCGCCTTCTGCGCCTTGTCGCCCGTGACCGTGACGGTAACGCCGTCCTCGTCACAAGCCGTCAGCGACAGCTCCTCACCGTTATGTGCGTAAAGCAAAAAGCTCACCGCCGCAGCCTTACAGGGCGTCCGGTAAAGCTCATGTATCTTCGGGAATGCCGTGTTCGATGCAGCGGCGTTTTCCTTAGACCGTATGCCGAACATCTCACGCCCGGTCTTATGGTCAAAATACCCCTGCGTAAAGCCCCCACGGGAGAATACATCTTCAAGTGTTTTCATATCGGGCTTTTCGCCTGAGAGTGCGGCATTAAGCGCATTTGCAGCCGCCGCTGCGTACTCGGGGCGCTTCATCCTGCCCTCTATTTTAAGGGAGGAAACGCCCATTTCCTCAAGCTCCTTTGCCCTTTCGATATATGACATATCTTTAAGCGACAGATCATACCGCTCGCTGCCCTTTATCGCACTGACAGGCAGTCTGCACGCCTGGGCACACATACCCCTGTTGGCGCTCCTGCCGCCGATAACGGCGCTCATATAGCACTGACCCGACACCGACATACAAAGCGCACCATGCACGAACACTTCCGTTTCAAAGCCGAGTGACGACAGCTCTTTTATGATACTGCCCGGCAGCTCCCTTGCAAGCACCACCCGGCACAGCCCGAGCGAATTTGCAAGCATAGCGCCGTTTTTTGAATGAACACTCATCTGGGTAGATGCGTGTACCGGCATATCGGGGCAGCAGCACTTTACAGTTTCGATGACCGCCATATCCTGCACTATAAGCCCGTCTACGCCGATCTCGCAGGCGTAGCTTATCTCGTCTGCAAGACTTTCAAGCTCACTGTCTGTCACAAGCGTATTTATCGCCTGATAGAGCTTGACGCCGCACCTGTGGCATTCATAGACTGCCGCTTTTAATTCTTCCCTTGTGAAGTTATGCGCATTCGCCCTTGCACTGAACCTTGACGAGCCGACATAAACTGCGTCCGTACCCGTTTTCAGAACAGCTTCAAGCACCTGCATACCGCCGCAGGGAGAAAGCACCTCTGCCATTATTTACTTCCCTTGTTATAGCTATTATTGCCGGGTGTCAGTGTGACACGGTTCGCAGATACCTTGCTCTGCTGCTTTTCGGCTTCGAGCTGAGCTGCCTTTTCTTTTAAGAAGGCATTCTCACGTTCAAGCTGCTTTACACGCTCTTTGAGTGTGTTGTTCTCGCTCTCTAATTTGTCAGCCTTGTCCATGAACAGCGAGCTGCCCTTTTCGTACTTGTCCATCGCTTCATTGAGTGATGCGTTGTCGCTTTCGAGCTTTTTGCACTTTGCATCAAGCTCCTTGTTGGCCGCATCAAGTGAAATGTTTCTCTGTGTGAGCTGCTTTTTCTCGTCCTCGAGCTTTCTCATGGCGTTGTCAAGGACGGTCTTTTCGTTCTCGACTCTCTTCATAGCGGCGCTCAGTGTAGCCTTCTCGCCCTCGGAGGTGGTAAGACGTGTGCTAAGCTCTCTTATCTGCTCGGTCTGCTTGTTGGACTTGTCCATATAAAGATTAGTGCCGGCAGCGATACGGCTCGCATTCTGAACTGCGAGCCTGCCCTCCTCCTCGAGCTTTTTGCACTTAGCTTTGAGTTCCTCGTTCTCTTTATCTTTGAGGGCAACAAGCTGGGCGCTCTCGCTCCTTACTCTTTCAAGGTCGCTCTTTGCCTTGTCAGATGTATCGACATACTGCTTTATCTGGCTTCTTATGTTGTCGATGCTCTTGGCGTTCTTCTGAGCCTCGTCGAGCGCTTCGAGCGCTACGAGCATAGCGCCGTCAAGACGTGACAGCTCGCTCTTTTCATGCATTACTTTTCTGAGCTTGTCGTTCAGCATATCCGCAAGCCTGTCGGAATACGCCTGCGACTCCTCGGTAGCCAGCAGATAATCACGTCCGTAGATCTTTACCAAAACCTTGTTTTTCATAAAAACTCACCTTTCAATTTATAACTTTACTGAAAATAACATCTTCCTGCAAATTATAGTTATTAATATTATACTATATTTTATATAAAACTACAAGAGGTTTTGGGAAATTTTTTTATATTATACAAAAAATTATTTAATAACTGTAATATTCGCATCTTGAAAAACTGAATATTTTTTGGTATAATAGATAATAGGTATATTATACAAATTTTTTGCACATACAAAACGTGCATTTAACAATTGTGCATTGAATAACCATGCATTGAAAAAGAAAGGGTGATACCTTTGGCTAAATTTGATGCAGGCATGGAGTCCATGCTTGACACCTTTGTGTTTGAAACATCTTCACTGCTCGAAGAGCTTGATGATATACTGATGCGCACCGAAAACGACGAGCTGCTGCCCGACGATATAGCAGAGATATTCCGTGTCATGCACACGATAAAGGGTTCGGCGGCTATGATGGGCTTGCAGAATATGTCAAAGCTCGCCCACTCGGTCGAGGATCTTTTCTATATTATCCGTGAGGATAACAGTGTCGCCTATGACAAGCCTGCTATGTATGAGCTTTTGTTTGCAGCATCAGATGATCTGAAAAACGAGATAGATGTCATTCAGGACGATTCGATAGAGGAGCTTACAGACTTTACCGAGCTTATGGAGAAGATACACGCCTTTGCCGCCGTTATGAAGGGCGAGGACGCAAAGGCTGAGGACAGCTCGGGCGGCTTTGACCTTGCAGCGGTGTTCCCCGATGACGAGCCGGAGGAGGTAGTCACCGCAAAGGTGACATTCGATGCCGAGTGCATGATGCCCTGCATAAGAGGTCTTATACTGGTAAAGGGTCTTGGCGACATAGCTGAGGTATGCGGCACATTTCCGCCCGACCTCAATGACGACAGCTCGGGAGATCTTATACTCAAAAACGGCTTGTTCATAAAATTCGTGACTGATGACAACAATGCAGTTATAGAAAATCTCAAAAACGGTCTTAACGTTCAAAATGCCGAGATAGTGACAAAGCCCTCCGGCGGCGGTGCGGCGGCAGCTGCGAGCGATATTCCGGACGGCGTATTCTCTGACGACGAGCCGGAGGAGATGTCCACCGCAAGGGTGAGGTTTGACGAGGAGTGCATGATGCCCTCGATAAGGGCGATGATACTTACTCGTGGGCTTGGCGATATAGCCGAGGTGTGCGGCACCTTCCCTCCCGACCTTGATGCGGACGATTCGGGGGACAAGATACTAAAAGACGGCCTGTTTATAAAGTTCGTGACAGACGACAGTAATGCAGTCATAGAAAGCCTTAAAAACGGTCTTAACGTAATGTCGGCAGAGCTTGTCACAAAGCCCGACAAGTCGGCTGCTGCCGCTCCTGCAAAGACAGAGCAGAAGCCTGCGTCAGCACCTGCAAAGCCTGCACCTGCAAAGCCTGCTGCAAGCAAGCCTGCCCCCAAAAAGCCGGCAGGCGGTGACAAGACTTCAAGCATAATCTCGGTGAAGCTTGAAAAGCTCGACAAGCTGCTTGATCTGGTGGCGGAGATCGTTATTACCGAGTCTACCGTTATATCGAACCCCGATCTTAAAAACGTAACGACCAACCTTGACAGATTCCAGAAGTCCTCCCGTGAGCTTAAAAAGCTGACTGATGAATTGCAGGACGTTGTAATGAGCATAAGAATGGTGCCCGTGTCTACGGCGTTCTCAAAGATGACAAGAGTAGTCAGGGATATGAACAAGACGCTCGGCAAGGGAGTGAGCCTTGTTTTTGAGGGCGAGGAAACGGAAGTTGACAAGTCGATAGTGGATATACTCAACGACCCTCTTATGCACATCGTCAGAAATGCGGTCGATCACGGCATAGAGCTGCCAGATGAAAGGGCAAAGGCTGGCAAGACCGAAACGCCTACCGTTACACTGTCGGCAGGATATGATTCGGGCGAGGTGGTCATAGCGTGCCGTGACAACGGTGCCGGTATGGACAGGGAAAAGCTGCTTGCAAAGGGCAGAAAGAACGGCATACTTACAAAGCCAGAGAGCGAATACACCGACCGTGAGGCGTTCGGGCTGATCATGGCGGCGGGCTTCTCGACTAATGAGACTGTCACAGAATATTCGGGGCGTGGCGTCGGCATGGACGTTGTAAGAAAGAATATAGAGTCGGTCGGCGGCAAGCTGTATGTAGACTCAAAGCTCGGCGAAGGCTCGACTTTCACGATAAAGATACCGCTGTCGCTGTCTATCATAGATGTCATGGGCATTGATGTGGCAGGGTATAATTTCTCGGTACCCAAAAACTCGATAGTTGAGCTTTTCCGTGCGACGGACGATATGTTCGTAGAGGACGGGCGGCTCATAATGCGGCGTGGTATGTGCCTGCCTGTATACAGAATGAGCAAAATATTTGAAGTCAAAGGCGAGAACAAGCCGCTGACAGACGGCGTTATGCTTTTGTGCGATGACGGCGGCAAAAAGGCTGTATTCTTCGCTGACAGGCTGATAGCCGACCAGCAGGTCGTAGTAAAGCCGTTCTCGACGCTGCTTTCAAGGTACAAGCTCAAAGAACAGGGGCTTTCAGGCTGCTCGGTGCTGGGCGACGGCTCTATCACGATGATACTTGATATGAAGGAAATACTCGAATCACTGGAGGAGGCTGATAACAATGAGCGAACAAGGCTTTGAGAACAAAGAGCAGTTTGCAGACCTCAGCGGTCAGATAATGACATTCTCCTGCAATGACGAGGTGTACGCTTTTGATATAAAGGACATAACCGACATTATGGAGGTCCCCGAGATAACCCCTGTGCCGAAGCTGCCGGAGTTCCTGCTCGGGGTCATGAACCTGCGTGGTCAGGTAGTGCCTGTAATGGACTTCAACCTCAGAATGGGCAAGCCCAGACAGGAGTACGATATGAAGACCTGCGTTATAGTAACGGAGCGTGACAAAGCAAACATAGGGATAATAGTAAACCGGGTGATAGATGTTGAGCTTGTAACGGCTAAGGACATTATCCCATACCCACAGAAGAACTCGGTGATACGAGGGATAATCGAAAGAAATGGTGTGAGGGAATCTCTTATCGACTGGTATGCACTGGTAGAGATTGAAAGAAACAACTGACCCTTGCAAAGGAGAAAATCAGACCATGCAGATACTTGACTGTGACTTTGAACGTCTTGTGACGTTTGTAAAATATAAATACGGCATCGACTTAAAGGACAAGAAATTCCTTGTCGAAACAAGGCTTACAAACTATATCCTCGACTGCGGCTTCAAGGATTTTACAGACTACTGTACCGCCCTTTACAACGACACCTCCGGCAGAGAGGTCGCCAATATGATAAACCGCATCACGACCAACCACACATACTTTATGCGTGAAACGGATCACTTTGAGCATTTTATGAAGGTGTTTTTAAAACAGGCGGTCCAGACCAAGACCGACCACGAGCTTTGCATATGGAGTGCCGGGTGTTCGTTCGGAAACGAGCCTTATAACCTTGCTATGTGCGCAAATGAATTTTTCGGAGATGAGAAGAAAAACTGGGACTGCCGCATACTTGCAACGGACGTTTCATTCCATGCTCTGAGAAATGCTAAAAACGGTATGTACCCCGAGCAGGACCTTGAACAGCTGCCGCCCGGGTGGAGGGAGAAATACTTCCGTCAGCGTGCAAAGGGCATCTATCAGGTGACTGAGGATATAAGGAATGACGTGATATTCAAGTACCATAATCTTATGGAGCCTATCGAATTCAAGAAAAAGTTTGACCTTATTTTATGCAGAAACGTTATGATATATTTTGACGAAAGGACCAAGTCGATGCTTTGCAGACGGTTCTATGATGCGTCCGCCGAGGGCGGGTATCTTTACATAGGACACGCAGAAGCAGCGCCTGACGATATGAAATACATTAAGGAAAAGACGGCTATTTACCGCAAGATCACGGAAGGGGGCGAGTGCTGATGGATAACAGGATAAAGGTGCTTATCGTTGACGATTCAGCGGTCTACCGCAGCGTGTTTGAAAAAATACTTAACGAAAACCCCGACATTCATGTTGTAGGAAAAGCAGAGGACGCTTACAATGCAAGGGATATGATAATATCGCTGCACCCCGATGTTATGACGCTCGACATAGAGATGCCCAAGATGAACGGCGTGGAGTTTTTGAAAAAGCTCATACCGCAGTACGCTATACCGGTGGTAGTTTGCTCCTCCGAAGAAAGAAGCGCTATAAAGGCGATAGAGGCTGGTGCGGTGGATTTCGTGCCAAAGCCCAAGAACCTTACCTCGGGCAGCGAGCTTAAAAAGTTCGGTGAGATGCTCTCACGCACGGTAAGGCAGGCTAAGGGCGCAAAGCTCATCCATGCAGGCACTCAGAGCTACAAGGTCAAGGTACACGAAGCCGCTGAAAAGACCGACAAGATAATAGCTATCGGCGGCTCTACCGGTGCAACGGAGGCTCTGCCGACTGTGCTTGCAGGCATGAACGTTCACACGCCTCCCATAATATGCACTATCCATATGCCCGAGGGGTATCCTGCGATATACGCCGAAAGGCTCAACAAACAGCTCAAAATAGAAGTCAGGGAAGCTGTTGACGGAATGTATCTAAAAAGGGGCATGGCTGTTATCGCAAAGGGCAGCAGGCATATGAGGATATACAAGGACAAGAACGGCTACTTTGTGACGCTTGAAGCAGGTCCGAAGGTGTCGGGTCACTGTCCGAGCGTAGATGTGATGTTCGAGTCGTGTGCTTACTGTGCAAAGGACAATGCGATAGGCGTTATACTCACAGGTATGGGCGATGACGGTGCAACGGGTCTGCTCGCTATGAAGAAGGCAGGCGCATACACGATAGGTCAGGACGAGAAAAGCTCGCTTGTTTACGGTATGCCCAAGGCGGCTTTCGAGCGTGGGGCTGTCGATGTGCAGGCACCTCTTGACGAGATCTCTTACGAGATATACAAAAGGCTGAAGGGGAAATAATTTATGGTGACGTTTGACAACAACAACGAATACCTGAGATTTGAGGTGAACGAGAGGGTATTCGCAGTTCCTATGAACACGATAGTTATTATTCTTCAGGCGACCGAGCCTGTGAAGATACCGGAATTCCCCGACTATATCGAGGGCACGGTAAACTATGACGGCAACATCGTACCTGTGATAAATTCAAGGATACGCTTTGGCTACCCGAGCGCCGAGATAACCAACAGGAACGTTATAATAATCTGCGAAAAGGAAGGCAAGTGCGCAGGCATACTTATCGACACGATACTGAGCTTTCAGCGCATAGAGGAGGGCAGCTTAAAACCGCCGCCGAACCTGAACGAAGACGCATCTTCAAGGTATCTCAGCGGCGTGTTCTTGGACGAGAACGAGCAGCCGGTATATGTCATAGATGTGCTTAAAATGTTCAGCGAGAACGATGAGCATTTTATACCGGAGCTTAAAAATGATAAGGCTGATCACGAAGACAATTAAACGGTAAGAGGCAAGAAGTAAGAACCGCACACAAAACCGACAGTGCGGCATTCTTGCCTCTTACCTCTGATTTAATTCAATAAACAGTATAAGGGAGAAGATACTATGAAAAAACGGATCATTTCGGCTATACTAAGCATAGCCGCAGCTTTTACACTTACTCAGTCTCTGCCAGTCAGCGGAGGCGTTATGTCTGCGGCAGCGGACGAGTATTATTATGATGATGAGTATGCAAATATAAAGGAGTATTTCAAGTTTACAAACCTTGATAAAAACGGCGTGCTGAATATAAACACCAACAGATACGAAAGCGGTATGTATTACTCATACGACGAGCTTGATTTTCAGTTCTCATCAAAAAAAGACGGCACATTTACAGCATCTATCGCAGATACTTCTGTATTGAAATTTGACATTGGCAGAACTTATGACTACTGGTCAGGGGCAGACCGGACAGGCAGCTTTTCTTTTTACACACAAAAGCCCGGCAAAGCTACAATAACAGTAAAAAACAGCAACGGCAACGCCAAATATACTGTTCCCGTGATCGTAAACGAAACAAACACTGAGATAACATCTACAGGATCTACCCCGGCAGGAAATGCAAAGCTCAAATGGAAGCCTGTCAGCGGTGTAGACGGCTATGTTATCTACAAGGGTGATTGCAGCGGAGAATACGAGGAAGCAAAAAACTGGAAGGTCGCAAAATTTGCAGAGGGTCAGTCAACAAGCAGCGCTATTGTCGATTCATACTGGGGCGAAAAGGCGGGCTACCGTGTAGGCACCTACATAAACCATAATGGCAAGATGATATATACATCCCCAAATGATATTGATTCATTTAACACATTTCATTTCACTGCAAAAGACGGCGCCAAAATATCAAGCGTTAAAAAGTCGGGCAAAAGCTCGCTGAAAGTAACATGGAAAAATGCAAGCTCCAAGGTAAGCTACAAGCTCTACCGCTCCGAGAGCGAAAACTTTGGCTATAAGCTGATAAAGACTATAAAGAAGAGCAGCAAAAAAACACTGTCATACACTGACAAAGTCAAAAAAGGCAAGGTATACTACTACCGCCTTGTGACAATAAAGGGCAAGCATAAGAGCGGTCCTGTAAGTGTCAGCGGTATGGTGTCCGTAAGCGGCAAGAAAAAGGAAGTAAAGACAGGAAAAAAGATCAACGACGAAGAGTCGGTAGGCATCTATGAGCAGGGCGGAAAGCTAAAAGAGGTATTCTTTAACAACAACTACGACAAAAAAAGAAACGAGCTTATAATACGCACATATAACAAAAACCTCAAGGTCACGAACACAAAGAAGGTAACGCTCAACAGCTTTAAATATGACGAGCTTGATTTCGGCGGCTTCTACCACTCCGAAAAGGACGACAGCAACTATATCGTAGTGGGCAGATATAACGGCAAGGAGAGCAGAAAAAAGGTAGTCATCAAGGTCGTAAAATACTCAAAGAACTGGAAAAAGCAGAAGGTCACAAGCATCAAGGCAGATCAGAGCTACGTCTTTAACGGCATAGTGCAGCCATTCAGATCAGGCAATGTTGATATAGCAGAATCGGGCAACAGGCTGTTTGTGTATACATCAAGGCTCATGTTTGTTCATTCCGACGGGCTCAATCACCAGTCAAATATCGCATTTGAGATAAACACCAAGACTATGAAGCTGCGAAAAAACCCGTACAACAACTATGTATCGCACTCATTCCAGCAGTTTGCAAGATATAAGGATAACGACCTCTATCTCGCCGACACGGGCGACGCATACCCAAGGGGCATTCAGCTCACAGCGGTAGACAGCCATGACACCGCCAAGGCAGGAGAATATGATACGCTGTTTAGTAAATTACCCTTTAAATTCAAAGGCCAGACAGGTGATAACTTCACAGGCGGCTTTATAGGCGGTATGGAAGTCGGCAAGGACAAGATCATCACTGTCGGAGCAGCACAGCCGCACTACAAAAAGGTCAAGGGAGTATCCGGCTTTGACGGCAATTTCAACCTCTACGTTATAGCGACAGACCGCAAGACCGGCAAGAGCACCTTTAAGTGGCTGACCGAATACCACCCCAAAAAATCAAAGTACAGCGTAGATGTGGTACGCCTTGTAAAGGTAACGGACGACTGCTTTGCGATATTCTATACAGTCAATAAGGCATATCAGAGCAGCAAAACCTACTGCATATATATAAACAACAGCGGCAAGGTGATAAAAAAGCGCAAGTCCTACGGCAATATGGCGCTTGGACATAATATGACAGTGTATAACGGCAATATAGTTTTCAGCAGTGCATATACCACCACAAAGCGTGTAACCGAGAAATACAAGACCCCATGGGGCACTACCGAGACCTACTGGTATAACGAGGACACGACCAAGCTAAAAATGACAAAGATACCTGCATATGTAAAATGATCCATAAGCCCTGTATGTAAATTTACAGGGCTTTAAAAATGCGTACAATAGTCAAAATGACGATTTTTGAGAAATCTTGATTTTTTAGCGAAAAAGGGGTTGTATTTTCATCGGAAATTTGGTAGAATAGTATTTAGTATTGTAGTAAATATACGGAGGATTTGATTATGCCAACAAAGTATGTATTCGTAACAGGCGGTGTTGTTTCCGGTCTCGGCAAGGGTATCACGGCAGCGTCGCTCGGCAGGCTTTTAAAAGCAAGAGGGTACAGCGTGACTATACAGAAGTTTGACCCTTACATAAACGTAGACCCCGGCACTATGTCACCATATCAGCACGGTGAGGTTTTCGTGACCGACGACGGTGCGGAGACCGATCTTGACCTCGGGCATTATGAGAGATTTATTGATGAGAACCTCTCAATAAACTCAAACGTCACCACAGGCAAGGTGTACTGGAACGTTCTCAACAAGGAGCGCAGGGGCGATTACTTAGGCGGTACTGTACAGGTAGTGCCGCACATCACAAACGAGATAAAGGAGCGCCTTTACAGGGTGGCAAAGTCTACCGACATCGACGTTGTCATCACCGAGATAGGCGGTACTGTCGGTGACATAGAGTCCACGCCTTTCCTTGAAGCTATAAGGCAGGCATCTATCGAGCTTGGCAAAGACAATTCGGTATTTATACACGTTTGTCTGCTCCCCTATATCTCCGGCTCTAAGGAGTTAAAGAGCAAGCCCACACAGCACAGCGTAAAGGAGCTGCTGTCTATCGGTATACAGCCTAATATCCTTGTGCTCAGGTCGGAAATGGAGATACCCGAGGATATGAAGCAGAAGATAGGGCTTTTCTGCAATGTCAGGGCTGACGATGTTATACAGAACCTCACAGCGCCTTCTCTTTACGAGGTTCCGTTGTGGCTTGAAAAAGAGGGTCTTGCAGACATCGTTTGCGAGCATTTAGGGCTTGAAAAGCGCACGCCCAAGCTCGACGGCTGGAAGGCTATGATAGACAGGATCAAAAACTGCGACAAGAAAATAACTATCGGTCTTGTCGGCAAGTATGTTGAGCTGGAGGACGCTTATCTGTCCGTTGCTGAGGCTCTGCGCCACGGCGGATTTGAAAACAGCGCCGAGGTGGACATAAAGTGGATACAGTCTGAGGACCTTGATGACAGCAACGCTGCCGAAAAGCTCGGCGGCTGCGACGGCATAATCGTGCCGGGCGGCTTTGGCGACAGAGGTATCGAGGGCATGATCTCTGCGATAAAATACGCAAGAGAAACAGGTCTGCCGATGTTCGGCATATGCCTTGGTATGCAGATGAGCGTAGTTGAGTTTGCAAGACACGCAGCAGGGCTTGAGGGTGCTAACTCCACCGAGTTTGGCGACACACCGCATCCTGTCATAGACATAATGGACGAGCAGAAGGACATCACTGAAAAAGGCGGCACGATGAGGCTGGGGCTTTACCCCTGCAAGCTGACCGAAGGCACGATAAGCCGTGAGGTATACGGTCAGGATCTTATCTATGAGCGCCACCGTCACCGCTGGGAGTTCAACAACGCTTACAGGAAGACTTTACAGGACGCAGGTCTGGTTTTGGCAGGTCTGTCGCCTGATGAAAAGTTAGTTGAGATAGTTGAGCTGCCAAAGAGCGTTCACCCGTGGTTCGTGGGCGTACAGTTCCACCCGGAATTCAAGTCACGTCCAAATCACGCACAGCTTTTGTTCAAGGATTTTATCCGTGCGGCTGTGGAGTACAATGAGAAATAAGACATAAGCTACCCCCTCGGTACTGTTACCGAGGGGGTATTATTCTATGAAATTATTTTCCGCCGCTTTTGCATTTATTCCACCGTCTTAAATCCCACTACTGCCTTGAACATATCGCCTTCAAGCTCTATGCGAAAAGCTCCGCCGCAGGCTTCCGTAAAAGTCTTGGCTATCGACAGACCTAAGCCGCTGCCGCCGTCTGTCCTCGATTTATCTCCCCTTGCAAAGCGCTCGGTTATCTCCTCTGCTGTGAAGTTCATCTCATACGCTGATGTGTTCTTAAAATACACCTGCGCTGTATCGCCGTGTACCTGCATATCAATGAACACTCTCGTGCCGTCAAGCGAATACTTCATCGCATTGTCATACAGGTTCTGGAACACCCGTGAGAGCTTGTCGCCGTCGCCGATTATATATACGCTCTTATCGGGTATTTTTGTCTTTAATGTGATGCCTGCTTTCTCTGTTATGTCGCTGTTTGATGCGACTGTCTGATTTACGAGCATAGCAAGATCAAGGCGCTCGTTCTTTATCTCGGCACCGCTTGCCGCCTTTGCAAGCGAGAACACGTCATTGACGATAGTTTTGAGCTTCTCGGATTTGGTCTGCAATACCTTTACATAGTCCTTAGCTTCATCGCTCATATCCTCCTTTGAGAGAAGATATATATAGCTGATTATCGAGGTGAGCGGCGTTTTCAGGTCATGCGACACGTTTGTCACAAGCTCGACCTTTGTTTTCTCGCTCTTGACCATTTCATCCGCCTGCTTCTTTATTTTTTCGTCAAGGTTGTCAAGACCCTTGAAGCGTGTGTAGAACGGTGAGGTCTTTCTCATCGTCTCGCCGTCGTACTCTCTGCCCTCGCTGATAGCATCGAGCTTGTCACACAGCTTATCGGAATCATGGAAGTAGTCAAGCCCCGACAGGAAATACCAGATAAAATACACCGCATAAAATGTAAGATATACCTCCAGTATCCCCATGTCCTCGACAGGCCAGTTTTCTATTATCGCTAATACCAGCAGCAATACCAAACCGCCCGTAAACACGCCGAACACTATATTCCTTATAAAGAACTTCTGGCTGACCGTGAAATTATGGAAGCGTGTATTGTCGAGCTTCTCGGCGGCTGCGTCACAGCCCTTCCGGGCACGCCTGAACAGGTAACGAAACGCCATACATACAAGCGATGTTTTAAAAAGCATTCCCGATTTGAGCTTTCTTACGATCACTATAAAGCTGCCAAAGCCTATCACCCACAGTGCAAAATAGCTCGCTGCTGCTAAAGCATAGGAAGAATATGCCGACTTGTCAGATGTCAGCGGAAGAGTGCTGTACATATTTTTGGACACTATTTCCGTGACTATAAGTGCTGCGAACATAAATAAGGCAAAAACCTCTGATGAGAATTTAGCGTCAACGAGCCTTGTAGCGGTGAACGTGCCTGTATCCCTGTTATAGCCGCACCTTAAAGTAAGCACTATGATAAGCACAGCCAGCACAGCGCTTGCGATGATACTGCCGATAATAAGGAACTGTGTTGTTTCAAGCTGCTCATCATCAGATGCACGCAAAGCGGCATAGTCGTTCTTGTCGGGCTTTACAGCGACTGCTATGGTTATATCGCTGTCATCAAGCGGGTCAAGCACATCTTTAAGTGAAGATCTGTCCGTCTTTGAGTCATAGACATACTTTTTGCTGCCGTCATAGTTTATCTCACCAAAGCTGCCGTCTTTGTTGACAGGATAGAGAAGGTTCTGATCCTCCGGTATCACATAAATATATCCGCTGCCTACTCCCGAGGCATCAAAGATATGTGTCTTTGTGTCTTTGTCATAGTAGCTTTTGCAAAGCCCCAAGTGCGGCTCGCTTTTTTCATACTTATCTGTATAGAGGCTGTCGTTGTATATCCGAGAATACACTCTGCCCGTGTCCGTGCCGCCGTAGGTCAATTCGTTTTTGAAGCGGATATAATACTGATCTCCCAGGCTGTCGAGCTTGTCTTTGAGCGACGCAAGCGTCTGACCGCCCGAAAGCCCCGTGATATTAGTCGAGAACTTATCACCGTACGAAACATAGTAATGCATCTCGGTGTTTTCATACCGTACACCCCTCGGTGCTGAATAAATGTCGATATAGATATTGCCTGCATCGGGATAATAGCCGTCGATCTCATTGTTAAGTGTTTCTATATACTCATCACCAAGATCATACCCATAGCGCATAGCTCCCGACGCTGCGATATAAAGCTGTGCATACAGCTTTTCTATATCGCTTGTGAGTATCTTTCCTGTGTTATCTATATAGCTGCCTGTCTTATTTCTCGGCTGCTCATCACCTGCAATAGCTGCCGACATATCCCACACGACATCGCAGCTTGATATTATCTGAAATGCCACGCATATAAAAGCTGCAAGAAATGCCGTTATAAAAAAGAGCAGCACCTTTATCCACTTAGCGCCGAGCTTGTAGCGCACGCTGCCCTTTTTCGGGGGGAGCTTTTTCTTTTCTTCCTCCCCCGAGGGCTGTTTTGTTATCTCCTCACCCTTGTCCGGCAAGGTGTCATTTTCCATGTTTTTCGATCTTGTATCCAATTCCCCACACCACCTTTAAGTATCTCGGCTCCTTCGGGTTTATCTCTATCTTTTCCCGGATATGCCGTATATGCACCATGACGGTATTCTCAACGGCGTATGCGTCCTCGTTCCAGACATTCTGGTAAATGTTCTCGGCAGAGAATATACGCCCTGCGTTCTCCATAAGGAGTCTAAGTATCTTATACTCTGTCGCAGTAAGGCTGCTCTGTCTGCCGTCAGCTATTACCGTATGCGTCTGCTTGTCAAGCTCAAGACCGCCTACTCTGATAATGTCGTCATGCGAAGGAGACTGATTTGCAGAGCCGAGGCTCAGGTAGCGGCGCAGGTGTGCCTTTACCCTTGCGGTAAGCTCCATAGGATTATATGGCTTTGTGATATAGTCATCAGCGCCCATTGACAGCCCGAGTATCTTATCTGTATCTTCACTCTTGGCTGAGAGGACTATTACGGGGATATTATTGCTTTGCCTTATTTTCATAAGTGCGGAAAGCCCGTCAAGTCTTGGCATCATAATGTCTATAACGAGAAGATCGACCTTTTCGCTTGTTATCTTATCAAGCGCCTGCAGCCCGTCATATGCCTTTATGACCGAAAGCCCCTCGTCTTCGAGCAGCTTTGCTATCGCCGAGACTATATCCCTGTCGTCGTCCACCACGAGGACTGTACCGTTTACCACATTTTCCATTTGCTTCTCTCTCCTTTACAATATTCATTATAATACCCATTTCTTAATTACGGACGGAGGAATTTCTTAAAAAATTCTTAATCTCCCCTGAGCGCTTCATCTTTCTATACACCAAAAAGCGGCAGGTCGCCCTGCCGCTTTGATATTTAGCAATTACTTGCTTGTGAACTCCTTGAGCTTCTTGTTGAACTCTGCAAGCTCTGAATCAAATACGTTGGTATATGTTTCCTTGAGCTGTGTCCATGTGAGCTGGTTGCCGTCCTCGTCATCTGTAAGTACGCCTCTGTAAACAAGTGCAACAACTGCTTCCTTGGTGTCGTTTGTAGCTGCGTCGTTATCAGAAAGTCTTGTGGATATACCATAGCCCGGGTCAAATACCTGTGTATACTTGTCGCTGATAAGCTCATCATATACAAGGTTGTACATCTCTTCTGACCAGTTCGGGTTTACAGCGTTGAACTTATCCCTCTCTGTCTGCTTGTACTGATCGTCAACATAAACTATTCTTGCACATTCCTGCCAGCACTTTACAGCTTCCTTCTTCTTGGAGCCCTTTACCCACATATATGCGTTTACGTCGATAGACTGGTAAAGTGTGTCGCCGTCAGGATCCTTCGGGATCGGCACCATGCCCCACTCTTCGCCGTCTGCCGGTGTGTGGTCATCAAACGATGCCCACGGACCCATTGCATAGAACAGTGTCTTCTTCTGGAATGCTTCCGGAGCGCCGCCTATCCACTCGGGGTTATAGTAGCCGTTCTTCTTTACGTTTGAAAGGAACTCTGCCGCTCTTGTGAGGTTGCCGTCGTCAAGGTTGTTCACATACTCGCCCTTGTCAGCATCATACTTTACAAGTGTAGAGCCTGTCGAATGATAGAAGAACGGTGCGAACCAGCCGTTTACGCCGTAGAGCGGCTCTTCCTCAGTTGACTGAGAGCAGTACTCTTCCATCATATCATACCATGCGTTCCAGTCCCACTCGCCCGACTGATACAGATCATACGGATCGTCAAGGTTTGCTGCCTCTAAGATATGCTTGTCATATGTCATTACTGACAGAGGGAGCATATTGATAGGTGCAACATAATGCTCGCCGTTGAGTACGAACTGATCTGCTGTTGACTTGACACCCGACCACAGCGGCTTTTCAAAGTCTACTATCTCATCTATCGGCTGGAACATTCCGGCAATTACGCTGTACGGGAATGTCATGCCCTGCTCATACCAGAATATATCCGGCACCTGATCGCTCATTACTGCGGTAGCGAGCTTTTCAAACTTGTTGAGTGATGTAGTTCTGCTGTAATTGATCTTACCGCCCAGCGACTCGAAAAGTGTAAGGTCTGTTCTCTTTTCCTTTACTGCCTTACCGGGGTTGATGTCAAAGTAGGACATCCATGTGATCTCCTTGTCAGCACCGTCAGGGATAGGCTCGATCGAATCCTTTACCGCCTCGGTATCAACTTCTACCTGCTGAACATAGCTTGACTCACTGCTGCTGCCATTACCACAGGCAGAAACGCCGAGAGCCATGAGCAGTGCCAGTGTACCGGCAGCAAATCTCTTTGTCTTCTTCATAATTTTGTTCCTCCGTTTCATGCTTGATTTTTTATGTCGTTAATAACGTTCATATGTATGTGGGCGCACTTTGCCCCGATAATAAGTATAGCAAAGAATGTAAACGTTGTCAAGGAATTACAATAAGCTGTAACTCATTTTAAAAAAATATTGGTTACTTGCACAATTTTAAGGTTTTTAATTTGTGGATATAGACAGATAGAGCTTCGGAGGGGCAAAAGTCATTTGCGCAAAATGTCACCTGCAAGCATTCGGGAGGGTGGTGCTTTTTCGGGTATCGACTGAATTTACAGCCCGGCAAAGGGAATAGTTTTATGCTTATTATTTCACTCACGGCACAAAAATACATATGCAACTATAATGACATTATAGTAAAATATTAAACAAATTTAAGGAAATATCAGCCAACTAAAAAAGCCTTCCCTGGGGAAGGCTTTTTTACTATATCA
>JAFUYP010000049.1 GCA_017470535.1 Ruminococcus sp.
ATCGTGTCTTATCGGCTTTTGCCGATAAGACACGATACCTTGATTATTATTTCTTATTTATTCTTTCTTCTTTTTTCTTTTAGCAGGCGCTGCACTAAGTAACGCAAAGACACTTCTGCCGTGATACAGCAGAAGTGTCGGGATAAAAACTTCTTTATTGCGCCTGCGCTAAAGGAGCGTTTTCTATTCTATCTCTCCGCCGCCGATAACATAGTCACCGTCGTAGAACACTACCGCCTGCCCGGGCGATATAGCCCTGTGCGGCTCGTCAAACTCACATAGTACACGGCCTTCATCAAGCACCGAGACAGTACAGCCCGAGGGGGTCTGATGATACCTTGTCTGGGCGGTGCAATGCAGCCTGCCGTCTATCCTGTCATACATGATAAAATTACAGTTCTTAGCCGTGAGCGAGTCACGGTATAGCTTGTCCTTAGTACCTAAGATAAGAGTATTTGTCTGCATATCCTTCCTTACAACGAACAGCGGCTCTGTGTAGGAAACGCTCACACCCCTGCGCTGCCCGACGGTGTAGTGTATAAGCCCCCTGTGCCTGCCCAGGACCGTACCGTCAGTAAGCAGTATGTCGCCCGGCTCCTGTTCGCCTGCACGGTCGGTTATGAACCTTGCATAGTCGCCGTCCGGTATAAAGCAAATATCCTGCGAATCCGGCTTGCCGGCTGTCACCAGCTCGCCCCTGTGCGCTATATCACGGATATTGTCCTTGTGCATCTCGCCGCACGGGAACAGCGTGTGCGCCAGCTCGTCCTGCGTCATATTGTAAAGCACATAGCTCTGGTCTTTTTTAATATCCGTCGAACGTCTCAGCAGCCACCTGCCGAGAGTATCGCTATACTCTCTCCTGACATAATGCCCCGTTGCGATGTACTCAAACCCCAGCAGCCTTGCACGCTCTAAAAACTTGCCGAATTTGAGCTTTTTATTGCACTCTATGCAGGGATTGGGCGTTCTGCCGCAAAGGTATGAATCGACAAAATGATCTATCACATCTTTTTTAAACTCGTCTGAGAAGTTGAACACATAATGCTCCACCCCGAGCTTCATGGCAGCGAGCTTTGCGTCCTGCGTGTCATCAAGTGAGCAGCAGGTCTTTGAGGGCTTTAAGCCTATATCGTCATTTGAATACAGCTTCATCGTAGCGCCGGCGCACTCACAGCCTTTGTCAAGCAGCAGCTTCACCGCCACCGAGCTGTCAACGCCGCCGCTCATAGCAACGAGAACCTTTGAGCTTTCCATAACTCCCCCTATCTGAATATCTTATCCCCGTGGCAGAGGGCTTCCTTGTTAGCACCGAGCAGCAATATACCTACATTGTCGCCGGTGCTTGCCGTATCAACGAGCCTGCGTAAGCTCTCTATACCACCCACCTGATAGTGTGCCCTTGTTTTCTGCCCGTCAAGCGTTATCTCCTCGCCACGGTTTATAGTACCGCTCTCTATAACGCCTGTGACAACAGCGCCTGCGTCCTGCACCATAAAAACCTGATCTACCGTAAATTTAAACCCGTCCTCGTTTATCGCAGTATTCACGACAGGCTCTTCTACCTCAGTATTGTATCTTACCTGATAACGTGAATCAAAATCATTCTCATCAGGCAAGCCAAACAGCTTTTTTATAAAACTCATTACTACTCATTTCCTCCAAAACAGCCTATATGTGCCGCAACTTATCTATTATCTCAGGCAGCACAGATAAAATATATTCTATTTCCTCTCCGGTGTTTTCCTCATTAAGTGAGAACCTTATACTCCCACGAGCCTTCGCTCTGTCAAGACCCATTGCCGTAAGCACATGGGAGGGTTCAAGTGAACCGCTCGCACACGCCGACCCTGACGACACACATATGCCCTTCATATCGAGCATCATCAGCAGGCTCTCGCCCTCTACGCCGTCAAAGCATATATTCACGTTCCCTGCAAGGCGTTTTTCTCTGTCGCCGTTAAGATGCGTACCGGGAACTTTATGAAGTATGCCGTGAGCCAGTCTGTCACTTAAACTCTTTATGTATGATGAGCGCTTATCTGTATCTTTGCTCATCTGTGCTATCGCAGTACCGAGCGACACTATCGCCGGGACGTTGTGCGTGCCTGCACGCCTGCCCTTTTCCTGCTCGCCGCCGTGGATAAAGCTCACAAGCTCTGTCCCCGACCTGACGTACAGCACCCCCACGCCTTTCATAGCATGGAATTTATGCCCTGACAGCGACAGCATATCGGCACAAAGCTCATCGACATTGATCTTCATCTGCCCTACCGCCTGCACCGCATCGGTATGAAAAAGAATACCCCGCTCCCTGCAAAGCGCACCTGCCTGACTTACCGGCTGCAAAGTGCCGACCTCGTTGTTTGCAAGCATGATGCTCACAAGGCAGGTGTCATCACGCAAAGCGTTCTTTATATCCTCTGTATCGACTATACCGCTGCTGCCGACAGGCAGATATGTCACCTCAAAGCCCTTTTTCTCAAGCGCCTTGCAGGTGTTAAGCACCGCATGATGCTCGATAGCAGTCGTGACGATATGGCGCTTGCCGGACTTTTCTCCAAGCGCTGCCGCACTCATTATCGCCCAGTTGTCAGACTCGGTCGCCCCGGAGGTAAAGTAGATCTCCCCCACCTTAGCGCCAAGTGCTGCGACGGTCTTCGCTCTTGCATCAAGCACAGCCTTCGCCGCACTCATGCCTTTGCTGTGCGAGCTTGCAGCGTTGCCGAAATCCTCTGTAAAATACGGCATAGCAGCGTCAAGTGCTTCCCGGGAAACTCTTGTAGTGGCAGCGTTATCTGCGTAAACATTCATCTTCTGCATATCAGAACTTCCTGCTTTCCATGACAGCAAGAGTATCGCAGCGTTCATTTTCAGGGTGCCCTGCGTGACCCTTGACCCACACGAATGTCACCTTATGCACTTTAAGAAGCTCAAGCATCTTCTCCCACAGGTCAGCATTGAGCGCCGGCGACTTGTCAGCCTTTTTCCAGCCCCTTGCCCTCCAGCCCTCAGCCCAGCCTTTGGTGACGCTGTCTATTATGTATTTTGAATCGGAATAAAGCGTTACCTCGCACGGCTCTTTAAGTGCTGACAGCGCTGTGATAACAGCCGTCATCTCCATGCGGTTGTTGGTAGTCTCCCTCTCGCCGCCCGAAAGCTCCTTCTCAACGCCGTTAAAGCGAAGTATAGCACCGTAACCCCCCGGACCCGGATTGCCCGAGCAGGCACCGTCTGTAAATATGTCAACGTGTTTCATCTGTCCACTCCTTAATTATCCATAATATATTATACTACAAACAAGCTATTAAATCAAGTAGAAAATTGACAGCTATTTTTGACTATTTTTTATAGGCAACACCGCACGACCACCGGCTCACGCCTTTGTGTGCCATCTGCTTGCCGGATTTCCGTCATAATACCCAATTTTACCTTGTCTTACGTCAGTAAAACGGCGGCAAAAATGGGCATTCTGACGAAAATCCGGACGGCG
>JAFUYP010000050.1 GCA_017470535.1 Ruminococcus sp.
GCCGATAAGACACGATACCTTGATTATTATTTCTTATTTATTCTTTCTTCTTTTTTCTTTTAGCAGGCGCTGCACTAAGTAACGCAAAGACACTTCTGCCGTGATACAGCAGAAGTGTCGGAATAAAAACTTCTTTATTGCGCCTGCGCTGATGGGCGGCGGTTATCATTTGCCTGTAAAAGATCAATCGTCAACAGCACCTATTGCCGGTGTGCTGCCGTTGATGCTATCGTCGATAATATAATTGCTTGCGCCGAACATAGCGTTGAATGTGTCCTCACCAAGAGTGTCCTTGAGGTGGTTCTGGAAGCCGGCGATGTCGATAGTTGCAGCGTAGTCCTGAGCGCCTGTGCCGTTTTCAAGGTCGATAGCTATTGCATCGGACGGAACTGTTATATCAGATGCGTCGGTGCTTTCAAACAGCATTGCGATGTCAAATAAGCTCTTTGAATCTAATGTTGCCGAGAAACCAAGGTCTATCTTGTCTGCTGTTGAATCGGATACGAGCTTCATGCTCATGTCCTTGCCGTCAACTGTTGCAGCAAATTCGATAGTGCCTGCAAGTGTTGAATCGTCAGCAACAACGTCTGTGAGTGTATAGCTCATTTTTACTTCATCATCGCTGTTGTTGAACTGTGCGTTCACTGTGCCGTTTAACTTATTGTCCTCGTTCTTGACAGCACCCTTGATAGTATAGGTCTGTTCGTTGCTGTCAACGAAATCAACATCTATCACGAGATCGTCGCCGACCTGAGCAACTACTGCCTTAAAATAGTCGTCGTTCTCGCCTTTAAGGTAGAAGCCAGCCGGATTATTGTCAGCGTCAAAGTAGATGTCGAAATTCATTGCCTGGTCATTATCTTCGATGCTGTTGTACTTTTCGATAGCTTCGTCGATAAGTGACTGATACTTCTCTACCGATATATCGAATGCCGATGAAACGGATTCATTGCTAAGGATAGTCGAAATAGTGGAATCGTCCTTCATATCCTCTAAAACTGCTGTTGCTATCTTCTTGTAGTCATCAAGAGTGATCTCGTATGCCTTGTCGGAAAGCTCGTACTTGACGCCGTCTACTTCGCCTGAAACTGTGCCGTTATCCTTAGCCTCGGGGAAGTTATCGGCAGCAGTCTTTGCATAGGACTTGATGTCCTCTTCAAGAGCAGCCTGGTCAACATCATTGAACGCATTGATGATCTCTTTGTAATCGGGCAGATCTGAAAGCTCAGCCGGTGTTGCTGCACGCTCTGATGTGCCGTCCTCATAAGCCTGCTGTGCGTCCTGCGATCTCTGGATATATGTGGTGAAAGGCGATGAGAAAGCCTTCTCCATATAATCCTTTACCTGCTGACCGTTTATGCTCATATAGGAGCTTGAAAGCTCGGGTACCTGAACATAGATATTGTCGCTCGATCTGTCACCTACAAGGTCAGCCGAGATGACCTGCTTGTCGTTATAAAGTGCGCCGAAGGTAATCTCCGACTGCTCGCCCTTCTGCTTAGCAGATGCGGTGATACCGAATGAACCGAGGGCGCTGCTCGCAGTATTATTTAAACCTGTCATCTCCTTCATATAATCGCCGGGAGTGAAGGTGACACTTGCATTGTACGCAAAGTCAAGATCGCCCGAGATAGCCTTTTCGATAGTTTCTACCTTCTCGTTGACACTGTCCTTGACCTCATCTGCCTTCTGTACTATGCTCTTGGTATCGCCCTGAGAGCTGCTGTCGCTGTCGCCGCTCTTTTTGTCTTTCTGACCGATAAAATAGAAAGCGCCCGAGCCTACTACAAGAACTGCAAGTACGCCCGAAAGAACAGGTGTTAAAATAGATTTCTGAACCATATTTATCCCTCCGTTGTGTCCACGTTTTGTTTACTGTTTTCCCAAAGTTTTTATCTTATACTTCTACATCATAATTGTACCATAAACCGCTGTGTTTGTCAATGTGCCAAAGTTACAATTTGTTTACTTTTGAAAAGGGGTTTTTGCCGTTATATACAATTTTGTAAAAATATTACACTTATTTTTCACACAAATGCAGGAACAATAATCACATAAAGCTAAAGGCAATACCGCACGACCACCGCCTTACGGCTTTGCACGCCATCTACTTGCAAATTTTCCGTCATATCACCCAAATTCACCTTGAAATACGTTAGTATTCCTGCGGTAAATTTAGGCGATCTATTGATAAACCTGACTGCGTATCTGACGTACAATGGTCGTGCGGTATTGCCTAAACGATAACACTGCGGAGGTCAGAATGAAAAAACTTGTGATAGCATTTGCGGCATCGGTTTTTGTGCTGAGTGCCTGCATGGAAAAGGAAAAAAGCGACGATGTGATACAGAAAGCTGCCGACGGGCTCAAAAGCATAGTCGCACAGGTGAGCGATAAAACGCTCTCGCACGAAAAAAACGGTTACGGTCAGGGAACGATCGTTGATGAACAAAACCGTCCGACAGGGGCGCTTGATTTCAATAAGAAGTATTCTCAGTACGGTGCAAAGGCGATAAACGAGGACGATGAAAAGATAATACTCACATTCGATCAGGGGTATGAGAACGGGTTTACCGAGAAGATACTTGACACGCTGAAAGAAAAGGGTGTCAGGGCGATATTCTTCCTGACAGGCGACTACGCCGAGAAAAATCCCGACCTTATAAAGCGCATGATAGAGGACGGGCATATATTAGGCTCGCACACGCAGAGCCACTACTCGATGCCCGAACTCTCGGCAGATGAGATAAAGGACGAGCTTGATACTATATATGACTATGTGAAAAAGCATTACGGCTATGAGATGACTTTGCTCCGTCCGCCGATGGGGGAGTTTTCCGAATTCTCTCTCGATCAGACGAACAAGGCGGGCTACACCACTATAATGTGGAGCTATGCCTACCGTGACTGGGTGACGGACGACCAACCCGACAAGAAAGAAGCTGCGAACAAGCTGATAAACGCTGCCCACAAGGGGGCGATATATCTTCTTCATTCGGTGTCTGAAACGAACGCCGCAGTTCTTGGTGAAGTGATAGACGGCATAAGGGAAAAGGGATTTGAATTTGATAAGCTGTAAGCGCAAGAGGAGGTATCGCCTGAAATGACGATACCTCTGTTTTGCATTACCTGCTTTATATGCGGCTGAAAAAAATCAATAATGAAACAAATGATTTTGTTTATTTCGCCGTTGACAATATATATTGTCAGATGTTATAATGAGGTCTTGAAAAGGGAGTTGACCTTAATGAAAAAATACACTAAACAGCAGATAATACATAAATCCTATGATATACTTTTCAGCATACTTGCAGCCGCTATGTCTGTACTGATACTTCTTGATGCGACCGAGGGGCTCGGCAGCTCGCTCAGGGCGCTGTTTATCATGATATACCTTATATTCTTTGCAGACGTCATCACAAGGCTTTCAAGGGCAAAAAACAAAAAGAAATTTTTAAGACGCAACTACATGGATATTTTAGCGCTTATCCCGATACACGGTATCTTTCCGATGCCGGCAGGAACGGTGAGCGATGTGCTGAAAGTCCTGGGGCTTCTGCGGATAGTGGCGTTTTTATCACGTCCGCTGCGCAAGGTCAGGAGCTTTTTCAATACAAACGGCTTCAAGTATGTGGCGTTCGCAACTGTCATGACTATCATAACAGGCGGTGTGCTGATACACTACGCCGAGGGAATGAGATACGGCGATGGCATATGGTGGGCGTTCGTGACAGCGACGACGGTAGGTTACGGCGACATCTCACCGAGCACTACCTACGGCAGGATGATAGCCATGGTGCTGATGCTTGTGGGTATCGGGCTTATAGGCTCTCTGACATCTACGCTGACATCGTTCTTCCTCTCACGGCACAACAAAAGGTCAAGCAGCCGCACGATGATAAATGCCGTGAAGGACGAGCTTGACAGATTCGATGAATTATCTTTTGAAGAGGTAGACAAGCTGTGCTGTGTCCTCAAAGCGCTCAAAAAGGGCAAGTGAAATACCGGTCGTGAAAACAGTATCAACAGGAGGAATGTACATGGCTGAAAACAGAAAGTTAAAAAAATGCTCGGATTCTCTTACCGAGATAACCAAGCTGCTGCATTACCGTGATATAAACGGTCAGGACCGTCTTTTCGGCGGCAGGCTGATGGAGTGGATAGACGAGGCGGCAGGCGTTGCGGCTATGCGTCACTGCGGCGGCAACTGCGTGACGCTTATGGTGGACAGTCTGAAATTCAAAAAGGGTGCATATATAAATGACATAGTTGTACTTATAGCTAAGGTCACATATGTAGGCAACACCTCTATGGAGGTGAGGGTGGACACCTATGCCGAGGAAAAATCCACCGGCACAAGGACTGCTATAAATCACGCATACTTAACACTTGTACACATAGATGACAACGGCAAGCCTGCCCCGATACAGTACGGACTGATGACCGAAACGCTCAATGAGCGTGCTGAGTGGGAGGGCGCCAAAAAGCGCATAGCTATCCGCAAACAGCGCAGTATGGAGGGGTTCTGATGCTGCTTTATTCCTATCCGCCGAAGCTCGACAAGCGTGAGATGATGCTAAAAGCCGCAAATGATCTTGCAGAGCACAAGAAAATGCAGCGCAATATGTATAAAAACATCATCTTAGCGGCAGTGATAATAGCTATCGGCTTTTTTGCACCGCCTATGATAGTCAGGGTGATACTGTGGCTCATAGGTGCAGGAAATCTCATCACGGCGGTGCTTTTATATCAGGTGTATGCGCTCTCACGAAACACCGACCACTATACAAAGATATATGATGACCACATAGAGCATCGTCAGGTGTCACTCATAAGAAAGATAGTCACGACGGCAAATGTCAGTTACAGTGATGTGGAAAAGTCTTATCAGGATAAAAAGGGCAGGCTGGTGCTTGTTTTAAAAGAGGGGGCAAAGCCTGATGTGAGCTTTTCAAAGCCATACAAGTATTTGCAAAGTGAGCTTGATGCAGGCAGAGTGGTGCTTGATTTTCAGGACACACGCACAAAGCTGTATCTGCTCGACAACCTCTATGAGAAGATAAACTACCCTAAAAAGGAATACAATATCATAGAGGACGAGGATGAGGACGAGCATGAGAATATTTTTCATTTGTGAGTATATATGTAAACTTTCTGTAAACCGCTTGCATTGAGGGGATTTAAGTGCTATAATAAACGATGAACACAAAAAACACGATGACCAAGAGAGTAGCATTTCTTTAAGGTAAACAGAGAATAGCGCACGGGTATCCCGTTTCTGGAAGCGTTTATATACCGGGGATATGTGAAGTTCACTTGCGAGTGGCTGTGCCGAAGGGTGTCTTGTAAGCGCAGACGGCGTTTCCTACGTTAAGGGAAAGGGAAGTGTCAGCTTCTTTAATGGGTGGTTTATAAGCAGACTGTCAGCTCTGTCCTGTTAATAAGGACAGGGCTTTTTTGCTTTCACTCAGAAGAAGAAAAACATCATATTATCAGGAGGAAAAATAATGAAGGAACAACTTTTAAAGCTCGAGGAGCAGGCGAAGGATTCTCTTTCGGCTGTGACTGATGCAAAGGGGCTTGAAGAACTGAGAGTAAAATTCCTGGGCAAAAAGGGCGAGATAACTGCCATACTCAAACAAATGGGCAAGCTCTCCGCAGAGGAGCGCCCGGTAATGGGTCAGCTTGCAAACAAGATAAGATCCGATATCGAGGAGGCTATCACGAACAAGCAGAATGCTATCAAGCAGAGACTTGCGCAGAAAAAGCTCATAGAGGAAACGATAGACGTGACTCTCCCGGGCAAAAAGGTAAAGACCGGCCACGCTCATCCGCTCGATGCGACACTTGAAGAGGTCGAGCAGGTGTTCCTGGGAATGGGATTTGATATTGTTGAGGGTCCGGAGGTTGAAACAGATCATTACTGCTTTGAGGCGCTCAATATGCCCAAAAGCCACCCTGCAAGAGATACGCAGGATACATTCTACATAAATGAGAACGTGGTGCTGAGAACGCAGACATCGTCCGTTCAGATAAGGACTATGGAGCAGAGAAAGCCGCCTATCAGGATAATCTCACCCGGACGTGTTTACCGCTCTGATACGGTGGACGCTACACACTCGCCGCTGTTCCACCAGATAGAGGGTCTTGTGATAGACAAGGGCGTTACAATGGCAGACCTTAAAGGTACACTGGAGCTGCTTATGAAGCGTCTTTACGGCGAGGAAACAAAGGTAAGGTTCCGTCCTCACCACTTCCCGTATACCGAGCCGTCTGCGGAGGTAGACCTTATGTGCTTTAACTGCAAGGGTGCCGGCTGCCCTATGTGTAAGCAGGAGGGCTGGATAGAGCTTTTAGGTGCCGGTATGGTCCACCCGAAGGTATTAGAGGGCTGCGGCATAGACCCCGAGGAGTATTCGGGATTTGCATTCGGTATCGGTCTTGAGCGTATAGCAATGGGCAGATACAAGGTAAATGATATGCGCCTGCTTTATGAAAATGATGTCAGGTTCTTATCGCAGTTTTAAGGTATGATATGATGCTTAAAAATGCTATGAAGAAAAAGCTGACAGGTGCAGTTGTCGGCATGATGTTCATAATAGTGTTCTTAGCAGCCGCTTCCATGCTTTTAGAGGGCGTGGCGGCTTTTGCGATAGGTGCTGTGCTGACGGTGTTTTTAATACTGCTCATATGGAGCATGGTAAAATACGTCAAGGGCATCGCTATGATAAAAGAGCAGTATGGCGGTGACTTTGAAGCTGATCTTGACAGGTGTCAGATGCAGGTGAATGACAAGTATTTTTTCTTTAATGATTTTCTTATAGACCTTACAAATGCAAGAATGATATACTATTCTGATATAGAAAGAATACAGAGCCTTGTTTCAAAGGGCTTGCCTACACATGACACCTACAACACCAAGCGTGCAGGGGCGCTCGTTACGCTTAAAATGAGAAACGGGAAAACTCTTATGCTCTCGGATTTCGGCTCGACGGCATTCAAAACGTCTGAGGATACGCTCGACGGGTATCACCGTTTCATAGAATATCTCAGTCAGCTTGCGCCGCACGCTGTACAGTAAAATAAACTGAAAGGATTGGAAATAATGGATCTTTCATTAAGATGGCTTAAAGATTATGTAGATATAGATGTTCCGATAAAGGAGCTTGTTTCGGGTCTGACTATATCAGGCTCAAAGGTAGAGTGCTTTGAGGAGGAGGGGGCTTTCCTCTCAAATGTCGTAGTAGGCAAGGTGCTTGAAATAGAGCGTCACCCCGACTCCGACCATATGTTCACGACACAGATCGATGTCGGCGAGGGCGAGCCTGTTCAGATAGTTACAGGTGCGCAGAATGTCAGGAAGGGTGACTTTGTGCCTGTTGCAAAGCACAAGTCAACGGTCCTTCACGAGGGTAAGCAGGTCAAGATCACAAAGGGCAAGCTAAGAGGTGTGGCTTCAAACGGAATGCTGTGTTCTCTTGCGGAGCTGGGCTTGACTATTAATGACTTCCCCTATGCGATAGAGGACGGTATATTCATCTTAGGCGATGATGTTGACAGGACGATAGGCATGGATATAAGAAAGGCTATCGGCTTTGATGACACAAGGATAGAATTTGAGATAACCTCGAACCGCCCCGACTGTCTGTCCGTAACAGGTCTTGCAAGGGAGACTGCTGCGACCTTCGGTCTGCCGTTTAAGCTCAAAAAGCCCGAGTACAAGGGTATTGACGGCAAGGCATCTGACTATGTTGACATAAAGATAGAAAACACAAAGCTCTGTCCGAGATACATGGGCGGTATTGTCAAGAACGTAAAGATAAAGCCGTCACCACGCTGGGTGAGAGAACGCCTTCGTGCAAGCGGTGTGCGCCCGATAAACAATCTTGTTGACATCACAAATCTTGTAATGCTCGAATACGGCAGCCCTATGCACGCATTTGACCTGAGATATGTCGAGGGCGGCAAGATAAGGATAAGAAACGCAAAGCCGGGCGAGAAGATAACCACTCTTGACGGCGTGGAGCGTGAGCTGTCCGAGGAGATGCTCGTTATCGCTGACGAGAAAAAGCCGGTCGCAGTAGCAGGCGTTATGGGCGGCGAGTACAGCGGCATCATGGAGGACACGAACACGGTAGTATTTGAGTCGGCGAGCTTTGACGGGGCATCGGTAAGAATGACTGCCAAAAAGCTCGGCATGAGGACAGATGCTTCCGCAAGATACGAAAAGGGCTTAGACCCGGAGAACACCTATCACGCACTTATGAGGGCGTTCGAGCTGGTAGAGCAGTTAGGCGCAGGCGAGGTAGTAAGAGAGTACACAGACGAGGACTACTCTGACAAGACGCCGAAGAGCGTGGAATTCGATGCTAAGTGGATAAATGATTTCTTAGGTACTGACATACCCGAGGAGGATATGATAAAATATCTTAACAGCTTAGAGCTTGAAGTGAAGGACGGCAGGGTATATGCGCCGTACTTCCGTATTGACATTGGCTGCAAGTCTGACATTGCCGAGGAGGTCGCAAGGCTTTACGGCTACAACAGGATCCCCTCTACCATAATAAGAGGTGTGGCGCAGGCGCAGCTCACGCCAAAGCAGGTGTTTGAAAGAAAGATAAGGCGCAATATGCTGGCTCTCGGAGCGAGCGAGTGCGAGACATTCTCGTTCATATCGCCCAAATTCTTTGACAAGATAAACATACCGGCTGACAGCAAGCTGAGAAACACAGTCCTTATATCAAATCCGCTTGGCGAGGACACGAGCGTCATGAGAACATCTATCATACCGTCGATGTGCGAGGTGCTTGCAAGGAACATAAACTACCGCAACAAGGCAGCGACTTTGTTTGAGCTTGGAAATGAGTATATCCCCGTAGAGGACGAGGTACTGCCGCAGGAGCCTGTAAGACTTTGCATAGGTCTTTACGACACGGAGGAGCCGTTCAAGTTCTTTGAACTCAAAGGCATGATAGAGGAGCTGCTCGACAAGTCGGGGCTTGAAGACTACGAGATAGCAAGACCCGGTGAGAACACTGTGTTTGCAGAGGCAGTATCCTTCCACCCGGGCAGAGCGGCTGTTATAAAGACAGCAGACGGAAAAGAGATAGGCATATTCGGTGAGCTTGCGCCGGCAGTCTCCGAAAACTACAAGATCAAGGAGCGTCTGTACATCGCAAAGATACTTATACCCGAGCTTATGGAAAGCTGTGTTGAGGTAAAGACCTACAAGCCGCTGCCTAAGTTCCCGGCAAGTGTGCGTGACTTATCAGTCGTATGTGACGAGTCACTGCCGGCAGCCGAGATAGAAAAGGCTGTTAAGAAGGCAGTGGGGAACATTCTTGAAAGCGTTACACTGTTTGACGTATACACAGGCTCTCAGATAGAAAAGGGCAAGAAGAGCATATCCTACTCTATCACGATGAGGTCGGCTGACGGCACGCTGACAGACGAGCAGACTGACAAGGCAATGGACAAGGTGTTCAGGGCTTTAGAGGAGCTGGGTGCTGTACTCAGGTCATAATGAAAGCAACTCGCTCAGACTAAAAATCTGCTATTTAGACATAAATTTCAAGGTCTGTTTATGGAAAATAAATAAAATTTCAAAAAAGGCTTGATATTTTGCCGTGAATGACGTATAATATATATAGATAGATGAGTGCGACACCGCACAAAGAAAAGGAACGGATACCTTTGATAGTATCAAGAAGGAGTTGAGCTTTATGCACGACAGAACAATGGAATTTTCGCTGCCGCATGATAAGGAGTACGAGCTGAAAAAGACTCTTACCGTTATCTATGAGGCGCTTAAAGAAAAGGGCTACAACCCGATAAATCAGATAGTCGGATATATTCTTTCCGAGGATCCGACATACATAACCACCTACAACAACGCCAGAAGTCTTGTGCGTCACATAGACCGTGACGAGCTGCTTGAAGCGCTGGTGAGGAGTTATCTTGACAGCTGATGATAATTGTCTTTTACGTCATAGCATTTCTTTTAAAGAGGTGCTATGGCGTTTTTTGTTTTCTCTTACGCGGCGGCAGGAAGTGTCATTATGTGCCCATGAAGAATATAATATAGCATACCCCGTTTAAAATACCTGAAACAGGCAATACTATTATCAAACATATTGCTCCGCTAATTAAGGCAACACCGCACGACCATTGTGTGTCAGATGCGCCGTCCGGATTTTCGTCAGAATGCCCATTTTTGCCGCAGTTTTACTGGCGTAAGACAAGGTA
>JAFUYP010000051.1 GCA_017470535.1 Ruminococcus sp.
AACCCCTTTCCAAAGACTTCTAATTTATTTTTTCATAAAGGGCATATATGCCCTTTATGAAAAAATGGGTCAAAAGTTTTAGGAAGGGGGTCTGGGGGAGAACCCTTTTTCAAAAGGGTTTCCCCCAGTAGAACATATAAGCATTTTAAAAGTACCGCCCGCAGTGCTGGCTTTTTACATCTGTGAGGTGTACAGGTCGTAGTATGCGCCTTTTTTTGCCATAAGCTCATCGTGGGAGCCGCTTTCCAAGATACCGTGGCCGTCAATGAACATTATCACGTCGCAGTTTCTTATAGTTGAAAGTCTATGTGCTATGATAAACGATGTTCTGCCCTTTAGCAGCTGTGCAAGTCCCTGCTGGACGAGGGCTTCTGTTTTAGCGTCTATTGATGCGGTCGCCTCGTCGAGAACAAGTATCTTCGGGTCGCTTATAAGTGTTCTTGCGAATGAGATCAGCTGCTTTTCGCCGCCCGAGAGCTTTGAGCCTCGTTCGTTTACCTGCGTATCATACGCATCGCTCATAGTTCTTATAAAGCCGTCGGCGCACACTGCCTTTGATGCGGCAATTATCTCTTTATCTGTTGCATCGAGTCTGCCGTAGCGGATATTTTCAAGTATAGTATCGCTGAAAATAAAGCTGTCCTGTAACATTATACCCATCTGCGACCTCAGGCTTTTAAGTGTGACATCTGAAATATCCACGCCGTCTACAAGTATCCTGCCCTTGCTGACATCGTAGAACCGGGATATTAGTGAAACGATAGTCGATTTGCCGGCGCCCGTAGGTCCTACCAGTGCAACGCTCTGTCCGGGCTTTACCGTAAAGCTGACGTTTTCAAGGACGTTGAGATCCTTTTCATAGGCAAAGGTCACGTTTTCAAACTTCACCTCGCCTGATATGCTGCCCATATACTCAGCGCCCGGCTTATCGGTGATAGTTGCAGGCTCGTCGAGAGTTTCAAAGATACGCTCTAAGTATGCGATGTTGTTTATGAAGTTGTTCATAATGTTTGATATGCTCATTATCGGCTGCCAGAAGCGTGACGCATACCCAGTCATAGCCGTGAGCGTGCCGAGCGACACTGCCGCCGGGTCAAGAACCAGCAGCCCTACTATAAACATTGCCGCCCTTACAAGAGTTGAGATATTATCTGTTGCAGGCCATACAAGGTTTGAGAACTTTACCGCCCTCATCCAGCTTTTACGGTAGCTTTTATTGAGCTTGTCGTATATCCGGGCGTTCTCCTCCTCACGGGTGAACACCTGTGTTATCCTCGCACCTACGATGTTTTCCTGCAAGTATGCGTTCATGTTGGAGCTTTTGTTTGAAACGTCCTGCCATGCCTTGCGCTGGTATTTCTTGATAGCGAACATCACCAGCATGAATACCGGCAGTCCCGACAGCGCCACAAGGGTGAGTTTAACATCAACTATCAGCATGAAGATAAGAATGAAGATCATATTGAGTATCTCCATTATAAAGTTGATGATACCGTTTGAAAGCATATCGGAAACCGAGTTTACATAGTTTATGACCCTTATAAGTATCTTGCCGTGTGGTCGGTCATCGTAGTAGGTAAACGGCAGCTCCTGCAAGTGAGCGAACAAGTCCTCTCTTATGTCAAAGATTATATTCTGCCCCACTACCGTCATTATCCGTGAGCGGATATTGCCAAGCACCACGCTTATGATATTAAAAAGCATCACCAGTGCCGCAAGCACTACAAGCCCTGCTATGTCCTTGTTCGGTATCGTCACATCGAGCGCCTGTTTGGTTATAAGAGGTCCTACAAGTCCTGCTATCGCCGCTAAGATACTAAGCACCAGCGAGAGTATCATCTTGCCTCTGTATTTCTTTATATACACGAATGAGCGCTTTAAGTGCCCAAAGTCAAATGGCGTTTCGAGCTGCTCGTCTATATCATACTTGTTCCTGCTCATACACGCTCACCTGCCTTTATGGGTTCGTCGCCGCTTTGCAGCTCATAGACCTGTCTGTAATAGCCGTCACGCTTTATAAGCTCATCATGCGTGCCTATATCGGCGACTCTGCCGTTTTCAAGTATTATTATCTTGTCGGCGTTCCTTGTCGATGATATGCGCTGTGCTATGATTATCTTGGTACATTCAAAGTCAAGCCCGTCGCTAAGGCTTTTCTGGATAGCGGCCTCAGTTTCCATATCCACTGCCGAGGTCGTATCATCAAGTATCAGCACCGCAGGTCTGACAGCCAGCGCCCTTGCAAGCGATATCCTCTGCTTCTGACCGCCGGAAAGCCCCACGCCCCTTTCACCTACTATCGTGTCATAGCTGTCGGGGAGCTTTTCTATAAACTCATTTGCAGACGAAAGCTCGGCGCATTTTTTAACATACTCCTCATCAAGAGAGCTGTCGCCGAATGCGATATTTGAATCTATCGTATCGGAGTACAAAAGCACGTCCTGAGTGGCTATACTGATATTTTTCCTAAGAGCGTGCAGGTGGTGCATCCTTACGTTTTTGTTATCCACCAGCACCTCGCCTTTGTCAACGTCATAAAAACGTGGGATAAGGTTTATAAGGCTGGTCTTGCCGCTGCCTGTTGCACCCATTATAGCGACAGTTTCGCCGGCGTTTATCTTAAAGGATATATCGGAGAGTATCTTCTTGCCGTCTATCGAGAAATCGACGTTTTTGAATTCTATGTCGCCCTTTAGCCTTTCAGCAGGCGTGTCAGCGTCCTCACGGTCAACTATCATCGGGGCGAAGTAGTACACCTCGACTATCTTTCCTGCCGACGCCACGAACCTGTGGAAGTCATTTACATAGTTGCCAAGGCTCCTTAAAGGATTGCTTACCGCCCACAAAAGACCGGATATAGCGACATACTGCCCCATTGTCAGGTGTCTGTTTATCATAAAGAATCCGCCTGCGAGCAGCAGCACAACGCTAAGAGAGCCGGCTAAAATATCAATAAACGGCTGGTATTTCAGCCACACATAGGCTGCCTTTATATTTGAGCTTCTGTATTCCTCGTCACGCTTTCTGAACTTTTCCTTTTCAAATTCCTCTCTTGCGAACGCCTTAACCACCCTGTTGCCGGAGATATTCTCCTGTGCGGCTGTGTTGAGTGCGGAGGACTTTTCTCTTACCTCTCTGTAAGCCGGACCTGCGTATTTTGAGAGCTTTTTCCTAAGATGAAGTATAGCAGGCGTTACAGCTAAGATACACAGAGCTGTCGCATAGTCGATAGTAAAGAAATACACCATAGATGCCGTAAACAGCGCTATGCTCTCGACTGCGCCCTTGATGACCCACGACACCATATGCCTTACCATATCAAGATCGCCCGTCAGCCTTGTCATAAGGTCGCCGGTGCGGAAGCGGTCATAGAAGGCTATATCCTGATTTTCTATCTTTCTGAAAAGGTGGGTGCGTATCTTGTATATCATGCCCTGCGAGGCAGTCTCATAGTACATATTGCAGGCGTACTGCATTGCCGTCCTCACAAATGTGAACGCCACCATTGCGATGATGAGCGTCACAAGACCCTTTGAGTCATTTTTTATATTCTCCACCGCATTTTCATTTGAAACATATCTGTCTATTATCACCGACTGGATATAGGGGGCTGTTATATACAGTATATTACACACTACCGACAGGCACAGAGCTATTATATAGCTGCGTCTGCTGCCCTTCATATTAGCCCATAGCCACTTGAACTGAAACATTGCCTCACCGCCTTATATTTATGTTACGATTATGTATTATAACACAAATGTCTATATAAAAAAATAGATTAACCTATCTTGTTTTTTACAAATCCTATGATTTTGGGCACAAACACAAAAAACTGCCGGTGTATGCACACACGGCAGTTTTTATTGATATTTAGGCAACACCGCACGACCACCGGCTCACGCCTTTGTGTGGTGTTGCCTTTACGTCTTATCAGCTATTCACTGAATCCATAGCCTTTTTGCGGTAGCTGAGCGGCGGTATGTCACACACCTGCTTGAACTGCCTTGAAAAGTGTACCGGGTTTTTATACCCGCACTCAAAGGCTATCTCCTCTATCGTCATCTGAGAGCATTCAAGATAATGCTTTGCAGCCTCGATACGGCTGTTTATCACGTCTGCGTTACAGGTGACACCAAAAGCCTTTTTATAGATAAGGTGCAGATACGGTTCGGACACGTTTATAAGCGACGACATAAGGCTCACCGTCCAGTCACGGTCAGGCTCGGCGTATATCTTGCGCCTGAGATCCAAAAGCTCTCTGTAATGCGGCAGACTTGCGCTCTCGCCTGTGACGTTTGAGAACACCTCTGACAGCAGCGCCTTTATCAGATACCCTGCGGCATGGTGATTCTGCGCCTTGTAATAGCAGTCGGCGATCAGTCTGAAATACTGCGGCACGTTCACCCTCTCGCCTATATGATAAGGTGTATCGAACACAAGCCCTGTTTCGGCTGTGAGGTTATCAGAGCATTCAAACTCTATCCAGTCGTTTACATATTCGTCCTTAACAGCTTTATAATACTGTGCAGAGTGCATATCGAATATTATAAAGGTATTGCTTTCGGTATATATCTCCTTGCCGTCTATCACAAACATGGCAGGAGTTTTTACAAACAGCATAAGGTACGCATCGAAGCCCTTGGGATTATCAAGCACAAAATCCCCCTCATGCCGGCAGCTGCAGCCCATTCGCCTTACACGGAACATATCATACACCCCTTACATATCACAGTTTATTTTTATCCTTTTCTATTATAGCATAGATGTGATGAAAATGCAAGGGGGGAGGGAATGCTTTTTAGGGCAACACCGCCGGGTCATTGTATGCCGGTGGTCGTGCGGTGATGTAAAAAGTTATTACAATTTCCAAATTTCGCTTGAAATATGCAAAAGTTAGGTGTATAATATAATAGGTGTATTATTGATAAAAGCGAGGTGAGGCGGTTTGAAACAGAGAATGATATATATTGCAGCGGCGGCAGCATTGGTGCTGTGCGGCTGTTCTTCTTCGTCGGCGCAGGACGACTCGGGGGCAGGGCTTGCGATAGTGGATAACGGCGGTGCAAGCTACAATGTCTATGTGTCGCCGTATGTATACCCGGAGTTCTTAAAGGAAATCACCGGGGCGGATTCATCGCTCAATCTGAGCAGCGTCAGCTTTGAGCCGTCTATGGTGACAGAGGTAAAGACGCAGCCGTTTGAAAACTATGAGTGTACCTTCACCTACCCCGGGCTTTACATCTACACGCAGGACGGCTTTGAGGGCGTGCTTGACAGTGACGGCAATGTCGTGATAGCGGCGGATACCTTTGCAAAGGCAGAGCTGCTCTCGCCGACGCTTATAAAGCTGTATCTGTACGAGGGCATGGACGAATACATCATCGCCGACATAAGTGACAAGAACAAGCCTGAAATGATAAACAGCTACAAGTTCCAGCCGTCACGCATAAAGACCGTACAGCGAAAGACCGAGGAGAGCGACAAGGTGCTGACTTATCTTGAAGTCGGCGGCGTGCCTGTCGGCAGCACGGGATATGACAGCGTGATACAAAAGGACTTGTCCGAGCTGCCCGAGGGCATAGACTGCAAGCGTGCTTACACCGTCACAAAGGACGGGGCTTACTACATCGTGACGTTCGATGAATACTACAACTACACGATATATGAGGGCACTTACTCTAAGGTCAGCCTTAACATAGGCGGTCAGGCAGGTAGCTGCTCGATCATGAGCTACGAGGACGATCTTGAAGCCAAGTCGCTGATAGACAGCTTCTCCAAAATGGAGGACACGGTGGACAAAAAGGACGATGATGATTATATATCCTTTGAGTTCGGGGTGTACGGCGAGGACAAGTATGTGGTGACGCTGTATTCCTCCGGAAAGTACATCTCACAGGGCTTGAAGGACGGCAAGGACTTCTACGAGAGCGCAAAGGTGGACAGGCGCTGCTTCGGAGATCTCGTAAAATGGGTGGATACCGTTGTCAGTCAGGAATACAAGCATGAGAAGATAGACAGTTAAAGTGTATATCGGAAGATAATAATTGTACATTTTTTAGGCTTGAAAAATCCGGCAGGATATGGTATAATAATTATTTGCAGAAATGGGGCTGCAAAAGCTATGTGTGAATGAATAAATACATTCACCGGGCAATATCCATTACTATACAAAGACACAAAAAGGAGCATACACTTATGAGTATATTTGAAACTATCACTCAGGCGGTGATACAGGGGCTTACGGAGTTTCTGCCGGTATCAAGCTCGGGGCATCTGTCACTGTATCAGCATTTTACGGGCAACAGCGGCGAGGGTGCGCTGATGTTTTCGGCGGTACTGCATTTAGGGACTCTCGTAGCGGTGTTCGTGGCTTTCAGAAAGCTGATAATCTCGCTGATAGTGGAGTTTTTCGCTATGGTGGGCGACATCGTACATAAAAGGTTCAGGTGGGACAACATGAACCCTGAGCGGAGAATGATATTTATGATAATCTTCTCAACATTATGCCTGATACCGTTTATGTTCTTCAAGAGCTGGTTCGAGGGGATAGCGCAGGATTCAAGCATACTTGCAGAGGGCATATGCTTTTTATACACTGCGGCTATACTGTTTTTATCCGACAAGTGTACAAAGGGCAAAAAGACAAAGGGCGACATAACGCCGAAGGACGCTGTGACGGTAGGGTTCTTCCAGGGGGTAGCGCTCCTGCCGGGCGTATCACGTTCCGGGTCAACTATCTCGTCGGGGCTTTTCTGCGGATTTGACAGATCGACGGCTGTGGCGTACTCTTTCGTACTTGGTATACCTGCGATACTCGGCGGCTGTCTGTTAGAGATTGTAGACGCAGTCAAGGAAAATGAAGCGAGCGTCGGCTTTGGCAGCTGTGCGTTAGGCTTTATAGTTGCGGCGGTAGTAGGTGTAGGTGCTATCAAAATGGTAGACTGGCTCGTCAAGAGCGACAAGTTCAAGGTGTTCTCTATCTACACAGGCGTGCTCGGCATAGTGGTGATATTCATAGCTATCCTTGAAGCTGTAAGAGGCAGTGCTATAATGTTCTAAACAATGCACAATGCACA
>JAFUYP010000052.1 GCA_017470535.1 Ruminococcus sp.
ACAATGCACAATTAATATTTTCATCTGCTATTGCATTTTAATTGGTTATGTGTTATAATCAATTTATAGATAATAAGACAACAGGCAACAAAACGTATTAAGGAGTGGTTATTATGAAAACAAAAGCGGTCATTTCGTTTTTGGCGGCGGTAATGCTGTGCTTTACAGGGTGTGCGAATGATGATTCGAGCAGCAAGGCAGAAAAGAAGGCAGACAAGCCTTCCTCCTCTGCAAGCGAAAAGGAAGCCTCCCCCGGCGGTGACGGCTCATCGGGGAATGTTATAGACAAGCTGTTTGGGTTTTTAAACCCCGGTGAAAGCAGTTCCAATGACAGCAGTACGACTGACAGCATGAGCGATGACAGCAGCACCGTGCCGACAAAAGCAGGCACTGTACCTGCTTCACAGAAAATAGGTCAGAGCGGTCCGAAAGCTGTTGACGAGGTCTCGCTCACCGTCGAGGATATGGATATTTCACAGCTTGTCGATTTTGAAGATCTGTACGGGCGGCACGCCCTGCACACAGGTGTGGTGGGGCTTGTAGGGTCGCCGGTAGATGTTAAGTTTGATACAAATGAGATAACGAGCGGCAGGCTCGATTTCCATGTCGTAAGAAGTGAGCTTCACGGTATTCGTCCCGATGCGCTGATGTTCTTATGGTACGACGAGGAGAACGACAACTACGTCGAGCAGGAAATGACAGAGCTTGACATAGTAGATGATGAAAACCTTGATGTGCTGCTTGACATAACAAAGCCCGGCGTTTATCTGCTCGTGAACAAATACACATGGCTAAACACCTGGGGCGCAGGGCTTGATGACAACGGCTATGAGAAGGACTATGTGCCGGGGTTATATGACATTGCTCCGAGTACCGACTGGGCAGGCAATGAGGACACGGGCGACATACTTGATATGATAGACGAGCAGTACATAATGGACAGTCTGTCGGATACGGGGTCGGCTGACTTCAAGGTATCAACACCCGAGCAGCTGGCAAGTGCCTGCTACTTTGTAAACTGTGTAAACATGGAAAACGGCAATCCTCCGACTATAAACATAACTCTTGAAAAGGACATAGACTTAAAGGGCGTTGCATGGTCGCCTATCGGCTGGAACATGGCAGGCAAGGACAACCGCTTCAAGGGGTTCTTTAACGGCGGCGGTCATACTATAAAAAATGTAACTGTATCGACAGGCTACAATACAGGATTTTTCGGCGAGACCTGCTTTTGCTATGTGCAGGATCTCAACATAGAGAACGCTGACATCACAGGTGCAAATGAAGTAGGCGTACTTGTCGGCAGCGATGTAAGAAGCTCGTTTTCAAATGTGTCCGTTTCGGGCAAGGTCAAGGGAGGCGGTGCCGGAGCTATGATAGGCCGTGAAGCAGGTGCTATGATACTTGACTGCAAGGCTGACGTAGATGTAAATGACGGCAGCGAGGCTTCAGACTATCTCTCATACACCAGATACCAGCAAAAGGTGCTGGGCGATGAGTTCGGCTACCCCGAGAAGATAGAGCTTAAAGGTCACAAGGTCGTAAGAAAAGGCAGCAGCAGCGAGGAGTACCATAATCTGCAATGGTACTTTATGATAGACGGCAGCAGCTTTTTAGAGATAGGTGCAAGCAAGGACTTTGATGTTGATGATGCGCTTGCAAAGGTAGCTGTGAATGGCACAATACCCGATTCCGAATACACCGTGGCGCTGTACGCATTCGTAGATCAGTGCTACATACCTGTATCAAATGTGATAACGCTTGATATAAATGAATTCAACAAGTGACAAAAACGCCGGAGAGCGGCTTTGCTCTCCGGCGTTTGATATTATTATTTTTTCAATGTGCAGACCACTATCTCGAACGGGTCAAAAAATCTCAGTGTATAGCCGCTGTTGCCGCAGCCACGGGAAAGCAGCATCTCGTTATCACCGCTGTAATAATCACCGCCTGTGTATTTTGGAAGCACGCCCTGCCCCGGGGCGTATGCGCCTATCCTTGTGAATGGTATGCGTATAAGCCCGCCGTGTGCATGGCCGCAGAACATCAGTACATTTTTATATCCGAGTGAGTTTGCTGTACTGCTGATGCTCTCAAAGTCCTCGGGATAATGGTGTATCCACAAAAGCGGCGAGCCTGTCTTTCCGTCAAGCACCTCGCTCATAACTGTACTTTCAGGTGCATTGGTCGTCCCGACAAGCGTCATGGTGTCGCCGTTCCTTTCAAGCGTCACCGCCTTGTTGTCAAGCACGTTCACGCCTGCATCTGCCGCAAGCTGAAGATATTCTTCCTTATGTCCTTTGGCAAATACAGACATCTCATGATTGCCTAAACAGAGATAGCAGGGTGCGACAGCTGCACACTTTTTAAAGAACTCCCCCACCACATCAAGGTCGGTACGCTTTGCATCTACAATATCGCCCTCCAGGAATATATAATCGGGCTGCTGAGCCTTTATTTTATCTATGAGCCTGTCTTCATAGCTGCCGCCGTGATTATGGTAATCGACGACAGATACTATCTTAGCGCCGTCAAAGCCATCGGGTATATGCTCATTCTTATATTCAAAGCTCTCGACCTCGATATAGGAATTAGACCATATAAGCTCTGCCATGGCAAGCAGCACAAGCGCTGCTATCGTAATAAGGACGATCTTACGCCTTTTGCTCATCGGCTTTTTTGTTTTTTCTGTATTCAAGATAGCCCTCCAGTATTATCGTGGCAGCGACCGTATCAACGACCGCCTTGCGCTTTTTTCCCCTGACGTTAGTCTCATTGAGGATATTGTGCGCCGACACCGTAGTTGAGCGCTCGTCCCACATATTGACAGGACAGGGTGCAAGCTCATTTAACAGATCTGCGAACTGCCTGCACTTTTCCGCCCTCGGACCGAACGAGCCGTTCATATTGAGCGGAAGCCCCACAACGATCTCGCCGACCTCATACTGCTGTGCCATATGAGCGACCTTCATTGCGAGCATCTGCATATTGCGCTCCTCTATCGTGCCTATCGGAGATGCTAAAAACTCCGTTCTGTCACAAACTGCAAGACCTGTTCTTGCGTCGCCGTAATCAACTGCCATTATCTTCATTATCATCTTTCCTTTTGTATTATTATATGTAGAATTATACCACTTTCATTCTTATTCGTCAAGTACATAATGAGCAGTTTTACAAAGTCAGGCGGCAGTTTAACACACTTTTATCAACTGCATATACTGGATTTAACAGGCAAAGCCTTGCGGATAAAACGGGGCGTACCGCCGGGTTTCCTGATGATATAGATAGGGGGCTGAGATATTTCAGCCCCTGTTTTTATTCAGACTATCACAGCTCTGTCGAGCCTTATCTGGCGTGAGATACGCTCTGCCACAATGAATATGAACTGCGAGTTTGTCGGGCTTTTGCTGACAAACGGCGAATGCAGACCAAAGTATTTGACCTTGGTCTCAGATGACATCCTCTGCCAGCTTTTGTTTATGACTGTTCTTATACCACGCTCTACACATGATGATGTCGTGCCGTAGCTGCGTGCTATCGAAGGATAGATGCTCTTGGTCATCCTGCACCTGTCCTCTGAGCTGTCTGTAAGCATTTCAAGAATATCCCTGATATAGCCGTAGCCGCAGTAGTTGGGCGTTATCTCAAGCTCCGAGAGTGCCGAACAGATACGCTCATACACCTCCGCCGAGTATGTCACCTCGGGCATTGATCTCATTACCCTCTGCTCATTATCGCATACATACGAATATGTCTTTTGTATTATCTCTACTGCCGATGCGCTGTCCTGTATCACAATATCTGCACCGGCATCTGTATAAAGCCCTCTGTTGTCTCTGGCATTATCGCTAACAACTATGACACCGCCGTCGAAGCTGTCCTTTACAGTCTGAATGCTTTGTGCCGTCGCCCTGACCGCCGGCTGCTCCTGAAGTATCACCATATGCGGACAAAAACTCCGCATCACCGCAGGAAGATCCTCCTGCCTTCCGCTGAATGCGAGCGTTTCCTGTCCTGACTGTGTGAGCTTGCCTGTCAGTTCATTTTTTGTTAATTTGTCTGCGATTAGTAAAAACCTGTACCTTTGCATTTTTTAATTTTTTTCCTCTCTTTCACTGTAAAAATTGCGAATGGTATTATAGCACAAAACGCTTCACTTGAAAAGAGTTCTGAGATATTTTCCACATTTTGCCCTTTTTTCGTCGTCTGATATTGTCGAAAAATCAGTATAATGCAGAAAAGCTGATATAAATATTGTTTTTCTATTATAACAGCAGGCGAAGATAAAGAAATTAATAATTTATTTATTGACAAATTCTTTTAAATGTACTATAATTACTGTGTTATAGTTTTTAAAGGCTTTGACGAAGAAAGTATGTATCATTCAAAAGTCACAGCGAGCTGCGGACAGTGTGAGCGCAGCATGAGTAGAAGATACAGAAGATCACTTCCGAGCTGCAGCCCGAAAGGTCATCTCAGTAGGCGCTGACGCTTCCCTGCGTTATAGGGGCGGCATATTGTGAGTATGTACGAAAAGGTGGTTTATGTCAGGTTTCCCTGCGTCCTGTTTCGGGCGTGGGGTTTATTATTTTTAGAAGGAGTGTTTTAAGTGTACAAAAAGGTCGAGAACAACCTCAACTTCGTGGAGCGTGAAAAGCAGATAGAACAGCTCTGGAAGGACAAGGACATCTTCAACAAGAGCATGGACACAAGAAAAAAAGGCGAGAGCTATGTATTTTACGACGGTCCTCCGACGGCTAACGGCAAGCCGCACATAGGTCATGTGCTTACCCGTGCTATCAAGGATATGATACCGAGATACAGAACCATGAAGGGCTATATGGTACCCCGTAAGGCCGGCTGGGATACACACGGTCTCCCGGTAGAGCTTGAAGTTGAAAAGATGCTCGGTCTTGACGGCAAGGAGCAGATAGAGGAATACGGTCTTGAACCGTTTATCACAAAGTGCAAGGAATCTGTATGGAAATATAAGGGTATGTGGGAGGATTTCTCGGGTACTGTCGGCTTCTGGGCTGATATGGATAACCCTTATGTAACATACCACAACGACTTTATAGAATCTGAATGGTGGACTTTAAAGCAGATCTATGACAAGGGGCTGCTCTACAAGGGCTTCAAGATAGTTCCCTACTGCCCGAGATGCGGAACACCGCTTTCCTCTCATGAGGTGGCTCAGGGATACAAGCTGGTAAAGGAGCGCTCGGCTGTCGTAAGGTTCAAGATAGTCGGCGAGGACGCTTATTTCCTTGCATGGACGACCACACCGTGGACGCTCCCTTCAAACGTTGCACTTTGCGTGAACCCTGATGAGACCTATATAAAGGTAAAGGCTAAGGACGGATACACATACATACTTGCGCAGGCACTTGCTGACACAGTCCTCGGCAAGCTCGCAGAGGAAGGCGAGGCCGCTTATGAAGTGCTTGAAAGCTACAAGGGCTCAGACCTTGAAAGAAAAGAGTACGAGCCGCTTTTCGACTACACCGGAAAAGAAGCAGAGCGTCAGAAGAAAAAGGGTCATTATGTAGTAATGGACAACTATGTAACTATGTCGGACGGTACCGGTATAGTTCACATAGCACCTGCATTCGGTGAGGACGATAACAGAGTCGGCAAGGCTTATGATCTGCCGTTCGTACAGTTTGTAGACGGCAAGGGTAACATGACTAAGGAGACCCCCTATGCAGGAACGTTTGTCAAGGACGCAGACAAGCTCGTGCTTATCGACCTTGAAAAGGACGGCAAGCTCTATGATGCACCTAAGTTCGAGCATGACTATCCGCACTGCTGGAGATGTAATTCTCCTCTTATCTACTATGCAAGAGAATCATGGTTCATAAAGATGACCGCTGTAAAGGACAGGCTCATCGCAAACAATGAAACTATCAACTGGATACCCGAGAGCATCGGTACGGGACGTTTCGGCGACTGGCTCAAAAATGTTCAGGACTGGGGCATCTCCCGTAACAGATACTGGGGCACACCTCTCAACATCTGGGAGTGCGAATGCGGCTGCCGCCACTCTGTCGGCTCTATCGAAGAGCTTAAAAGTATGTCAGACAACTGCCCTGATGATATAGAGCTGCACCGTCCTTACATAGATGCAGTTACTATCAAGTGCCCTGAGTGCGGCAAGCAGATGAAGCGTGTTCCCGAGGTCATAGACTGCTGGTTCGATTCAGGCTCTATGCCGTTTGCTCAGCACCACTATCCGTTTGAGAACAAGGAGCTTTTTGAGTCGCAGTTCCCGGCTGACTTTATCTCAGAAGCAGTTGACCAGACAAGAGGCTGGTTCTATTCCCTGCTTGCTATCTCGACACTGCTCTTTGACAAAGCACCTTACAAGAACGTTATAGTTTTAGGTCTTGTCCAGGACGAGAACGGTCAGAAGATGAGCAAGTCAAAGGGCAACGCTGTTGACCCGTTTGAGGCTTTACAGAAGCTCGGCGCTGATGCGATACGCTGGTACTTCTACACAAACTCTCAGCCGTGGCTGCCTAACAAGTTCCATGACAAGGTGGTCATCGAGGGGCAGAGGAAGTTTATGAACACTATCTGGAACACATATGCTTTCTACACTCTCTATGCTGACATCGACGAGTTCGACCCAACAAAGCATGAGCTTGAATATGACAAGCTGTCCGTTATGGATAAATGGCTGCTCTCAAAGCTCAATTCAATGGTAAAGGCGGCAGACGAAAACCTCTTCAACTACCGTATACCCGAGGCTGCAAAGGCTATGCAGGACTTCGTGGACGATCTTTCAAACTGGTATGTACGCCGTGGCAGAGAACGCTACTGGGTACAGGGAATGACACAGGACAAGATAAACGCATACATGACACTGTACACTGCTCTGGTGACACTGTGCAAGTGCGCAGCTCCTATGGTGCCGTTCATAACTGAGGAGATATATCAGAACATCGTGATAAGCGTAGGCAAGGACGCTCCCGAGAGCATTCATCTTTGCGACTACCCGACTGTCGATGAAAAGCTGATAGACAAAAAGCTCGAGGACGACATGGAGGAGGTCCTTGACATAGTCGTATTGGGACGTTCTGCAAGAAACACTGCAAACATCAAGAACAGGCAGCCGCTGAGCATCATGTATGTAAAGGCTGACCATGAGCTTGACAGCTTCTATGTTGATATAATCAGAGATGAGCTCAATCTCAAGGAAGTCAGGTTCGCAGATAATGTTTCTGATTTCGTGGCATATAAGTTCAAGCCGCAGTTAAAGACATTAGGTCCTAAGTACGGCAAGAATTTAGGCGAGATAAGAAACAACCTCTCCGCTCTTGACGGTCACAAGGCTATGGCTGAGCTTGAAGAAACAGGCGAGCTTAAAATGACTATCTCAACAGGTGAGATAGCACTTTCAAAGGACGACCTGCTTATCGAAACAGAGCAGAAGGAAGGCTTCTGCACACTCACTTCAAACGGCGTTACCGTTGCTATGGACACAGCTCTTACAGAGGAGCTTATCAACGAGGGCTTTGTAAGGGAGATAATCTCAAAATTACAGACGATGCGTAAGGATTCGGGCTTTGAGGTAATGGATCACATTATCGTGACGATAGATACAGACGAAAAGCTCGCTGCCGTGATCGATGCAAACAAGGCACAGATAAGCACCGATGTACTTGCTAACGAGATAACCTGCGCTCCGAACGACGGAAAGGAATGGGATATAAACGGCGTTAAGGCGGTAATAAGCGTTAAAAAAGCATAACCAAGGTGAGAGCTGAGCGATCAGCTCTCATTTTTTTGACGTTTTTTAATTTCCTCTTGCAAATGTTTCTATTTTGTGTTATAATTACAAAAAAGACTTTGCAATGAGGTGATATTTATGTTAAAAAAGATAATAGCCACAGCATCAGCAGTTTTTATTATAGCCGGCTGCATGACAGGGTGTGCCGAAACCAACACAGTCCACAGCTCAAAGGACCTTGAAGACAAGACTATCGGCGTTCAGCTCGGCACGACCGGGGAGATACTCGCCGCCGACATACCCGGCGCAAAGATAGAAAAATACAACAGCGGTGAGGACGCAGTAAAGAACCTCCGGGAGGGTAACATCGATGCGGTCATAATAGACTCTGACCCGGCAAGAGTATACGCCGAAAAGAACGACGATATACAGGTGCTTGACGATATCCTTGCCAAAGAGGATTATGCGATAGCCGTGGCACTTGACAACAGTGCTTTACAGGGTGAGATAAACTCAGCACTTGCAGAACTTAAAAGCGACGGTACTATCGACAGGATCATAGGCAATTACATAGGCTCTGACAAGGGCAACAGCCCTTACACCTCCCCTGCCGGTACTGACAGGAGCAAGGGAACGCTCACTATGGCGACGAATGCTGAATTTCCGCCGTACGAGAGCCTTGACACTGAAACTGTTGTGGGCATTGATGCTGACATAATGCAGGCGATATGCGACAAGCTCGGGTATGAACTGAAAATCAAGGATATGGCGTTTTCCGCTGTTCTGTCGGCTGTTGAGTCGGGAGAGGCAGATGTTGCGATGTCCGGCATAACAGTTACGGAGGAGCGCAAAAAGCAGGTGCTTTTCTGTGACCCGTACACCACATCAACGCAGGTGATAATCACAAGGAAGGACTGAGAAAATGGATCTGCGGATATACCTTTATGACAAGCTCGTTTCCGATGCAAGGGCGATAAGGCAGGAGGTCTTTGCATACGGTGACGAGGGGTTTGACAAGCGTGAGAACAAGAGCGTCCATGTACACATATATGACGGCGGCACGCTTGTTTCCTACGGGAGAATGTTCTGTGACGAGAGCGGCGATGCGATCATCGACCACGTATGTGTGCGTGAGAGCCACAGAAACAAAAAGCTCGGGCGGCGTGCAGTGCTGGCGCTTGAAGAGGACGCAAATAAATCGGGGGCTATGAAAGCGAAAGTCAAAGCGACCCCCGGCACAGCAGGATTTTTTGAGAAGCTCGGATACATTGCCGACGATTCCGGAGCTGATGGGGATATCCCGATGAGCAAGGAGTTTGCGGTAAAGATAAAATTTCATTAAAAAAGGAGTAAGGAAAAATGAAAAGACAGATCATTTCATCGGTGCTGGCGCTTGGTATGGTATTCGGTGCAGCGGCGTATCTGCCGGAGGGGTATGCGGCGCAGAGGGGGATAACGGCGAAGGCTTCGCTCATTACTACGGCAGGCGATGAACCCGATAATGATGAAAATGCACAAACGGTGTCGTTTACTTTTATTATAAAGGATAAAACGCCGGATATAGCAATGAGTGATTGGAAATTCGGCTTTGGTAAAAGCGGCTTTCCCATTACCGACAACGGCGACGGAACTTATACCAGGAGCGTAAAAGCAGGAAAAGAAACGGCTGTTTCTTTATCTGTGCCTGAAGTGAGCTATGATTTCTTTTATTGGCTCAGCAGCGAAAAAGGCAAGTATTATCTTACCCAGTGGAAAGATACGGCTACAGGAAAAATTTATGACAACGGTGATATAATAACACCCGACAAGGATATGACTTTTGAGGGTATATGGAATAAAACGCTGACTGTTACATATGACCCTAAAGATGGTGAGTTTGCTCAGACCACAGATAAGGTAACTAAAATCAGAACAGAAAATATCAAAACCGTTATCGGTATATATGACTATGATTATAATATAGCAATACAGCAAATGTATCCTTCAGACAAAGTTGAGATGCCCACTCCTGATTTGAAATGGGATATGGGTGATTATTGGCGCTGTGTTGGTGACAGTTCAGGTAAACTTTATAAAACGGGAGATGATATAGTTCTCACATCAAATATGACATTGTACCGTGTTTGGTACTACGGCTGGAACGAGGACTCTCAGGGCAAGTGGTATCTTAACAAAGACCTGACATATCCTGTAAACAAAACTGTGACGATAGACGGCGTAAAGTATACCTTTGACAAGGGCGGATATCTGACAAAGACTGATATTTCAAAGTGCAAAGCCACCTTATCAAAGACCAAATACACCTACAATGGCAAGGCTAAAAAGCCCGGCGTGACTGTCAAAAACGGCAAGACTACACTCAAAAAGGGTACTGATTATACAGTTACCTACAAGAACAACAAGAAAGTCGGCACAGCGACTGTGACTATCAAGGGCAAGGGCACATATACCGGCACGGTAAGCAAGACATTTAAGATAAACCCCAAGAAAACGACTGTCAAAAAAGTGACCTCACCTAAGAAAAAGCAGCTCAAAGTCACTTACAAAAAGGTCGCAGGGGTCACGGGGTATCAGGTGACTTACTCGACATCTAAGAAGTTTACAAAGAAAACTACCAAGACTGTTACGGTCAAGGGCAAAGCCACCACCTCAAAGGTGATAAAGAAGCTCAAAGCAGGAAAGACTTATTATGTAAAAGTACGCTCTTACAAGACTGTCGGCGGCAAGAAATATTACAGCTCCTACACCGCAGTCAAGAAGGTAAAGATCAGCAAATAAGCATAAAAATATCCGCTCCGTGACGGGGCGGATATTTTTTATAGTTTATCAGAGTTTATCAAGAAATGCTACGGTCTTTTCGTCGAACTTTATGTCCTGCGCTGTCATGTCCTCTTCGAGCTGCCAGAGCTTTGATACGGCAAATACCGACGCTACCGGGAACGGCTGCGATGACAGATACGCAAGCGTTATAACTGCCGGCGAATGCCCTGTCTGCTCGGACAGGCGCTTTACCTTTGCAAGTCTTGCAAGGTTCGCAGTCGATGCGTAGCTGCTCTCTAACTGGTTAGTAGCGCTCTGACCCGATGCGAGCTTTGAGAAAAAGCCCTTTGCCTGCGGCGAGAACGCCATTACAGGGAAGTTGTTTTTTAAGTACCAGAGGTATTCCTTCATATCCATGCTGACCTGCGTATCGTCACCGAGAATATCAGCAGACGAATGTGCAAGGCTGTAATTTATCTGGCTTACAGAAAACGGGGTGAGCCCGTTTTTGCGTGCGTAGTCATTTGCCTGCTCTATCCTTGCCGCAGTCCAGTTTGAAGCGCCGAGGATACGCACCTTGCCTGATTCAACGAACTTATGCAGATACGGCATTATCTCGCTTACAGGTAAGCTCGTATCATCACGGTGCAGCATATAGATGTCGGCGTAGTCAGTCTTTAATGCTTCGAGCGACTGACCGAGATCCTCGGTGACGCTTTTTTCATCAAGGCGGTTTATAGTCTCCTCATCGGTAAAGTACGGATGACCACCCTTTGTGGCGATGATGATGTCCTGCCTGTTGTTTCTTGCCTGCATCCACCTGCCGATGACAGACTCGCTCGCACCGTCGCCGCCCTCTATCCAGTTGCAGTAAACACGGGCGGTGTCTATGCAGTTGCCGCCAAGCTCAAAATATTTATCGAATATATCAAAATAGTTTTCATCATTATCCTGTCTGTCGATGTTGGCTGTCCCCAAAATGAGCGCCGGCATCTCAAGCGAATACCTATCGTTTTTAAGTGCGTATCTTATCAATATTATCCCTCCGAAATCGTTTGATAACTATATAGGCAACACCGCACGACCACCGGCTCACGCCTTTGTGTGCCATCTGCTTGCCGAATTTCCGTCATAATACCCAATTTTACCTTGTCTTACGCCAGTAAAACTGCGGCAAAAATGGGCATTCTGACGAAAATTCGGACGGCGCATCTGACACACAATAGTCGTGCGGTGTTGCCTATATATTGTAGCACATTTTTTTCACCTAAACAATAAAAAATTGTAAACAAATAATTTTTGTGAAAAACCACTTGACAAACGGCAAAAAATGTTATATAATATCTAAATGTAAAGCCAATGCACTTTACACTCCCCTGTCAGCAAGGGTCATAAGGTGTATAATGGCGTCGGAACGTTTGAAAAAGTGCGGTGTGATTATGGCTAAGAATCTGCAATACGGTATAATGCTCGATGTTTACGGCTCTCTGCTCACTCAGAAGCAGTTAGAGATCATGCAGCTTTACTATGATGATGACCTTTCGCTCTCCGAGATAGGCGAGCAGTACGGCATTTCAAGGCAGGGTGTGCATGACAGCATAAAGCACTCCGAGCAGGCGCTTGATGAATTTGAGCACAAGCTCGGCATACTTGCTATGCATCAGCAGGAGACAGATGCGCTTTTGAGCATTAAGCGTGATGCGTATGAGGCTCTTGTGCAGTGCAGGAAGGTGTCGTTTGCAAAGAACATCGCAGACAGGATAATAAAAACACTCGAAAATATAGATGCCCGCCTTGCAGAGCTTGGCGAGGAGCAGGAAGATGAGAATTAACAAAGGAGGCAGCAGCTATGGCATTTGAAGGGCTTTCGGATAAGCTCGGCAAAGTTTTCAAAGGTCTTAAAAACAGGGGCAAGCTCTCAGAAGCAGACGTAAAGGCTGCTATGCGTGAAGTAAGGCTTGCGCTTTTAGAGGCTGATGTCAGCTACAAGGTGGTCAAGGATTTTATCGGCAAGGTCACTGAAAGAAGTGTCGGTGAAGAGGTGCTGAAAAGCCTTACTCCCGGTCAGCAGGTAATAAAGATAGTAAATGAAGAGCTTATAAGCCTTATGGGGGATGCAAATTCTAAGATAAACTTCCCCAACAAGCCGCCGTGTATTATTATGATGTGCGGTCTTCAGGGCTGCGGTAAGACTACACACTCGGCAAAGCTTGCAAAGTATTTCAAGGCACAGGGCAAGCGTCCGCTGCTCATCGCTGCCGACGTTTACAGACCTGCGGCGATCGACCAGCTGAAGGTTGTCGGTGAAAGAGCCGAGGTAAGCGTTTTTGAAATGGGTCAGATAGACCCACGCAAGATAGTAAAAGAAGGTATCAAGCACGCTAAGGACTATGGTAATGACTTGGTCATCATAGATACGGCAGGTTGTCTGCATATAGATGAAGAGCTTATGCAGGAGCTTAAAGATGTCAAGGCGATAGCAGAGCCTAATGAGATAATGCTCGTAGTCGATGCCATGACAGGTCAGGACGCTGTAAATGTTGCTTCGAGCTTTGATGAAGCACTCGGTATAGACAGCGTTATACTCACAAAGCTCGACTCTGATACAAGAGGCGGTGCGGCGCTGTCCGTACTGTCAGTAACAGGTAAGCCTATAAAGTTCGTGGGTATGGGCGAAAAGCTCGATGAATTCGAGCCGTTCCACCCTGAAAGAATGGCGTCCCGTATACTCGGCATGGGCGATATGCTGACACTTATAGAGAAGGCTACTGCAACGGTCGATGAGGAAGAGGCTAAAAAGCTCGCAGATAAGCTGTCGGGCGAGGGCTTTGACCTTGATGATCTGTTGGATCAGATGAAGCAGATACAGAAAATGGGCAGCATGAGAAGTATCATCAGACTGCTGCCGGGTGCCAACAAGATAAATGACGAGCAGATGGAGGCTGGCGAAAAGCAGCTCAGAAAGACTGAAGCCATGATAAATTCCATGACCAAGGCTGAGCGCAGAAAGCCCTCTATCATAGACCCGAAACGCAAAAGAAGGATAGCTGCCGGCAGCGGTACGGAGGTCTCTGACATAAACCAGCTGTTAAAGCAGTATGAACAGATGAAGAAAATGATGAAGTCATTCGGCATCGGCGGAAATCTCCACGGCAAAAAGTCAAGGAAGAACCGTGCGGCTCTGCTCAAGGGTTTGGGCGGCAACGGTCTCGGCGGCGGATTCGGAGGCTGATATAGCCGGGGCGAAGGCGGCTGATATAGCCGGGTGAAAGCTCCGTTATATACAAAAAATATTTTTCCGGAGGTGAAAAAAATGGCAGTAAAGATCAGACTCAGAAGGCTCGGTGCTAAGAAGAAGCCCTTCTACCGTGTAGTTGTTGCTGATTCAAGATACCCCAGAGATGGACGTTTCATCGAAGAGATCGGCTACTATGATGCAACTAAGGAGCCTTCAGTAATCAACATCGATCAGGAGAAGGCTAAGAGCTGGATAGCTAACGGCGCACAGCCCACAGACACAGTAAAGGCACTCCTCAAGAGGATCGAAAAGTAAGAAGTGAAAAACAGGGCAGCGTACTTAACAGTACGTTTGCCTGAATATCACTCAAACAATACCTGAGCTTACAACGCCCATCCTGCAAGATAAGTTGTAGGCTTAATTTTTCAGGAGAAAGAGGTAAAAAAATGAAAGAATTACTTGAAACGATAGTAAGTGAGCTTGTTGAGGACAAGAGCGCTATCGAGATAACTCAGGACGAGCCCAACGAGGAGGGCGTGATAGTGTTCCACCTTCACGTTGCTGCTGACGATATGGGCAGAGTCATAGGCAAGCAGGGCAGGATAGCTAAGGCTATAAGAACTGTTATGCGTGCAAGCGCTTCAAGACAGGATCAGAAGATCATGGTCGAGATAGACTGATAAATGCTTACCGCCCGGGGGCTTATCCTCCGGGCGGTGTTTTTGTTATGTTCGTTTTAAGGACCTGTCCACATAGGGATTCATGCACATCTTTTCGGCAAATTTGCCCCCGTTTTAACGGCGCACCAATTTGCCCCCGTTTTAACGGCGCACCAATTTGCCGGAAGCTATCAATAAAGAACCCCCACCTGAAAAAGTGAGGGTATCTTACTAAATATATCTAACCGCCCAGCCGCCGCATGGAAAAATAAAACCCGCATATTTGCAGGTGGGTACCAGCCCAACGCCTTCACGCTCCCTTCGTCCGTTGCCGCAAGCAGCCCGTAAGGGCGGTCACGGTCGGGAGGTCTGCAATCCACCGCCGGAGATAACCCGGTTCCCATTAATAAAGTGTTGGATCATAATGTCCATGCGTAAATCGGACAAGGCAGATAGTATCTTTTCATCTGTCTTATGTTACACTTAGTATATCACAAATCAGACGGAATATCAATATGTAATTATTACAAATAAAAGTCCCTGAATTTGTACAATTTGAGAAAAGAGCTCATTCCTCTTCTTCGTCATCGAAATCAAACATCTTCTCAATGCGCTCTAAAAAGATATTGCCTATCTTTTCATACAGCTCGTCGTCCTCAATAGTCACCATAGTTTCCTCATCGTCAACATACTCGCTCCTGAGTATGACAACTGCGCCGCTGTCCTCAAGCTGCTCCTGACCGTCCTCATAATAAGGTGTCAGTGCGTAGTAAGTCTCACCCTCGTAATCCATGCAGTCGAGCAGTTCAAACATCTGCTCATTGCCGTCCTCATCAGTCAGCGAGTACAGATCGGGCATATATTCTTCATTCATAATAGTGACCCCCTTTAAAAACCAAGCAGCGCCCAAAAAACCGTTTCAAGCACTGCAACACTTTTATTATACTATATTTATCAACAAATGTCAAGCGGTATTTGTAAATGTATTATTAAATAAAAAAATCGCAAAAAAGTTGAAAAAAACTATTGACAAACCACAAAAAGTGTGTTATACTATGTTCAAGGAAAGAGGAAAGGGGCAAGCCGAAAGGCAGCTGCAAGGGTCGCTCGGGAGAGGACGGATCGATAAGCTGCACGGTCGGGGTCAGATGCCCAAGAGGGTCTGGTAAGACCTTCCGGAAACGTATATTTCCCTTACCTTCGTTAAAGTGGTTCGGAATCAGGCTTTCAGTGGAAGTGGGTACACTTAATTTGAGAAGTCCGCTGGGGTCCCGTTAACATACTTTAAATCTTAGTGAAAGGAGCTTAGGCCCATGGATACTTTAGAACCAAAGAGCATCCGAAGGCTCGGCGACTGAAAGACTGTTATTAAGGGGCATCAAGACCCGGGTATTAAGACCGGCTGGCCCAAGTGAATGATAAGAATGTTAAGTCAAGTCGCCGAAGTCTTCACAGCTTTCCCACCAATCAGTCAGTGATGCGGGATGCTCAAAAGCTTCAGCGATATTTTTATATTGCTCACTACAATTGAATAATTGAGATCTTTATATAAGGAGTTGGTTCGATATGATCAGCTTGATGAGGTTTCAGAAAACATTTTAGAATGGAGTGAGTCCAATGCACAGCCCGGATCGTTATGGAGTGAAAAATACTTAGAGAAATAGGTGTTTCCAATGAAGATTTGAGCTTAGCTCACGGCACAGTCTGATATGAGTCTTCGTCTGTGCGGTATATGAATTTGATAACTTAAACGGATTTCTAAGCGAATAACTGAAAAGGGGTGGCAGCTATGAAAATGTTTTGTTGCCGTACACTTTTGAATATCTGAGAGATTGGGGTGAGTCCGCCGAGAAATTCAGTCTGGCGTCGTTAGATGGGCGCATAGGTTTTTAAAATTTTGATGAAAGGTTTGAGTCCAATGGCATAGCATTTGGTTTTTTGTGAAACTAAATACTTACTGAAAGGGTTGTTTCCAATGGCTTGATAATTTGAGCTTTTGATGATCTTAACGAAAGGAAATAATTCCAATGGCTTGATAAATTTTTCTTTGACTAAATAAGAATATTAGTAGGAGTGGTGCATATGGTAAGAATTAAATGCACGTTAACGAATATCTGATAGATTGGAGTGAGTCCACCCGAAAGTTTAGTCAGGTGCCAAATGCGGCACAGGAATTTTAAATAGTATATACAAGGCAGGCGGCTTTAAAGCGTCTGCCTTTTTTGCGCTGCAAGATCCAAGAAATGATCCTTATAAGCATGAGAATTTATTGACAAATCTTTTATGATGTGCTATAATATGAAAGAACTATGAACTACCGGAGGTGAGGAATGTGTCAGCAGACAGTTATGGGTCGGAAGGGCGAAAACGGAACTCCATACACAGGCTGATATGTGACTTACCTTGTATGAAGGATATTCTATGCTCGTAAGACCTCATGTCTTATCGGGCTTTTTCTCTTTTACGACCCCTTGCACAATAAGTGAAGGGAGAGTTATAAATGAACGAACAGCTTAACACAATGCCTGATTATTCTCAGGACATCACACAGATCATAACAAGCAGTATTTCGCCAAAGGCTATATGCAAGAAATTGGAAGACTTCCATGAAAATGACATCGCCGGCGCTGTGGCTTTGCTTAGCGAAGATGCAAGAAAAAAGTTTTTCCGGATCTCTTCTGCCGAGATGCTCGCATCAGTCTTTGAGTATATCGACGAAGAGGACGCCGGCAGCTTTCTCGGTGAGATGGACATAAAAAAAGCCGCCGACCTTGTCAGTGAGCTTGATACAGACACGGCAGCCGGTATCCTTTCATCTATCGAAAAACAAAAGCGTGCGCTCATCATTGAGCTTGTGGCTCCGGAGGTGCAAAAGGAGATCAAACTCATAGCATCATTTGACGATGACGAGATAGGCAGCAGAATGACGACCAACTGTATCATAATAAATGATACGCTTTCGGTAAAACAGGCGATGAATGAGCTTGTTTCACAGGCAAGTGAGAATGACAATATCTCCACGCTGTTTGTAGTGGACAAGAGCGGCGAATACTACGGCGCTATCGACCTTAAAGACCTTATCACCGCCAGAAGCACCGATGCTCTGAGCGACCTTATAGTAACATCATTCCCCTATGTCTATGCGACCGAGGAGATAGATGACTGTATCGAAAAGCTCAAGGACTATTCGGAAAGCTCGATACCGGTGCTTGATAATTCAAACAGGCTGTTAGGTGTCATCACATCGCAAAGTCTTATCGAAGTCGTTGATGACGAAATGGGCGAAGACTATGCACGTCTTGCAGGTCTTACCGCAGAGGAGGATCTTCAGGAGCCTCTCATAGAGAGCATGAAAAAACGTATGCCGTGGCTGCTCGTGCTTTTAGGGCTTGGCATCGCAGTTTCAAGCGTTGTGGGTGCTTTTGAGAAGGTCGTGGCACAGCTTACACTTATAATGGCGTTCCAGTCGCTGATACTTGATATGGCAGGTAATGTCGGCACGCAGTCACTTGCGGTCACTATCCGTGTTCTTATGGACGAGAGCCTGACATTCAGGCAAAAGCTTCACCTTGTCACCAAGGAAATGCGTGTCGGATTATGCAATGGCATACTTTTAGGGCTTTTGTCTTTCATGCTGATAGGGCTGTATATCATGATGTTCAAACACAAGTCGTTTGGATTTTCATATGCAGTGTCAGGGTGCATTGGCATATCACTTATGCTCGCAATGCTTATTTCCAGTGCATCGGGCACGCTCGTTCCGCTGTTTTTCAAAAAGATCAAGGTCGATCCTGCCGTTGCGTCAGGTCCGCTTATTACCACGATCAACGACCTTGTTGCAGTTGTCACCTACTACGGAATGAGCTGGCTGCTCCTTATAAATATACTTCATCTTGCATAAAGCGACAATTATCACAGTTGACTTACAGGTCTTTGTGTGCTATAATTTTAAAAAAGATACAAAAGAAACAGGAGTACAAATATGACAAAGCTACCGATCATACTCTGTCTGGCACTTTTGCTGACAGGATGCTCCGGCAATACCGACAGCAGCTCATCACAGTCAGAGCAGACACAACAGGCGGCATCTGATACAGATAAAAACACAGACCACGCCTCTATAACAGATTTTGAATACACTGACGTTCGTACCGACCCGTTTAAGGCTTATGAGAAAAAGCGCAGCGGTGAAACAGGCTTTACCGACTACGAGGCGTTTTCATCAAGCAAGGATATAGCAGCATCTATCTGGGGCGAGTTTTATAAGCAGCAGTACGGTATACCGACAGACAAGCTGCTCCCCTCCCCGCCCGAGGGCAGTACAGACTGCGGCGGCGGTGCGAGCCTTGATAATTTCACTCTTGGATTTAACTACACTCCGGCCGGTGCAGCCGATACGATGCTTTTTTCGGTAAAGACCTATCTTTACAAAAAGTATTCTGATGCGTCCGAGCTTCTTGCTGATATATCAAACGAAGACACGGGAGATCTTGTAAGAGATAACATCTATCAGGACGGTGACTTTGTTATAGAGCATTATTCCGAGAGCATTTACTACCAGTACAGACTTACAGCTATCAATTCACAGGGGCTAAGATATGAAGTGACCTCAGCTCAGCCGAGCGTTACTATCGACGATCTTAAAGCCTTCGACTCAGCAATGACATACTAACGAAAGGACGCTCACATGAAAAGACTTCTCTTTCTTGACGGAAATAACTACACCGACGATATGCCTGAGATAAAACGGACAGCAGTCAGGGGAATAATAGACCTTGACGGGAAGCTGTTGTTTATAAAGGACAAGTTCGGCGCATTAAAGCTGCCCGGCGGAGGTCAGGAGGAGGGTGAAAGCAACGAACAGACCCTTGCAAGAGAAGTGCTTGAAGAAACAGGCTACACCGTAGATATGTCAACTGTCATGCCGTTTGGGTATATCGAGGAAAAGCGCAGGTCAACTCATGAGAAGGATATGATATGGCATCAGTTCAACTACCTGTACTTTTGCAGCGTTACAGGCGAGCGTGGAGAATGCAGCTACTCCGACAGTGAGAAGGATCTCGGAATGCAGCTTGCAGCTCATACACTCGATGAGGCGATAGAAATAAACCTCTCCGTCCTTGAACGTGAGGGCAGACATGAATGGAATCAGCGTGAATACAACACACTGATGCTGATAAAAGAACATACCAGCAATTAAGCTCTGCTCAGCAGCAGGGCTTTTTTATTGTAAAAAAATAGTTTTTTGTAGTTTTTTAGCCAAAATGTAATTGACATTGATATATAAATTATGGTATAATAAATTGAATAACTATGTTTAATAATTTTATCGGAGGTCTTATAAATGGCAATATTCAGATTATCACCTGCTTTCAAGGATTATCTATGGGGCGGCACAAGGCTCAGGGACGATTTCAAAAAGCAGTGCGACTATGAAAAAATAGCAGAGAGCTGGGAGCTTTCCTGTCACAAGGACGGCGCATCTGTTGTGGCTGACGGCGAGGACAAGGGACTGACATTACAGCAGTACATCGACAAGCACGGCAAGGGAGTGCTGGGAAGCGACTGTGAGAAGTTTGAAAACTTCCCTATCCTTATAAAGCTGATAGATGCTAAGGATAACCTGTCAGTACAGGTACACCCCGATAATGAGTACGCTCAGCGTGTCGAGGGCGAATACGGCAAGACCGAGATGTGGTATGTAGTTGACTGCGACGAGGGTGCACAGCTGCTATACGGCTTTAAAAAGGAGATAAGCAAGGATGAGTTTGCTTCCCGTATCGCTGACAACACTCTGCTTGAAGTCACTCAGAATGTACCGGTACACAAGGGCGATGTGTTCTTTATAGAGGCCGGTACGCTCCACGCTATCGGCAAGGGCATACTCATAGCCGAGATACAGCAGAACTCAAACACCACCTACCGCATATACGACTACGGCAGAGTAGGCAAGGACGGCAAGCCGAGAGAGCTGCACGTTGAGAAGGCAAAGGACGTAACAAAGCTCGCTCCTGCAAAGCAGTACCCGGAAACTCCTGTGGAGCAGAAGGACGGATATACTATAAAGCTCATGGCAAGCTGCGATTATTTCACGACTTATGTTATGGATATAGAAAAGTCAGCAGAGCTTGACGCTGATGAAAAGAGCTTTAACAGTGTACTTATCCTGGAGGGCGAGGGCAGCATTGGTGATGTGCCTTTCAAAAAAGGCGACAGTATATTCATAACTGCCGGCTCGGGCAAATATACAATTAATGGTAAGTGCAAGGCTATACTTACAAAAGTATAAGACAAGAAATGATACATTGGAGGATAAATAAATGAAGTATTACATAGGCATTGACCTGGGTGGAACTAACATCAAGGCAGGCGTAGTAGATGAGGATTTCAGGATAATCTCAAAGGCGACCTGCAAGACTAATCTCCCTCGCCCTGCCGAGGACATCTGCAAGGATATGGCGCAGGTCGCAAAGCAGGCAGTAGATGATGCAGGTCTGTCGCTTGACGATATTGTTTCGGTAGGTATAGGAACACCGGGTATCGCAAACAGCGCAGACGGCATAATCGAGTATTCAAACAACTTAGGCTTTAAGGATTTCCATGTAGTGGAGCTGATGAAGACATTCATCGACAAGCCCTGCTTTGTTGAGAACGACGCAAACGCTGCTGCATACGGCGAATTTGTGGCAGGCGCTGCAAAGGGTGCAAACAACGCTGTATGTATCACGCTCGGCACAGGTGTCGGCGGCGGCATCGTGATAGACAAGAAGATATACTCCGGCTCGAACTTCGCAGGCGCAGAGATAGGTCATATAGTTATAGACCCGAATGGTCCGATGTGTACCTGCGGCAGAAAGGGCTGCTTTGAGGTGTTCTCCTCTGCTACCGGGCTTATCAGAATGACAAAGGAAGCAATGGAGGAAGACCCCTCCTCTTTAATGGTACAGATGAGCAAGGATATGGGCAAGGTTTCAGCAAGAACAGCCTTCAACGCTATGCGTGAGGGCGACAAGGCAGGCAAAGCGGTCGTAGACAAGTATATAAAGTATTTAGCGCTCGGCATTACAAATACTATAAATATCTTCCAGCCTGATATACTCTGCATAGGCGGCGGTGTCTGCAACGAGGGCGATCCTCTCCTGCTGCCGCTCAAAGAGCAGATAGCAAAGGAAGTATACACAAGGGATTCAAAGAAAAATACCGAGGTGGTAATAGCCAAGCTCGGAAATGATGCAGGCATCATAGGCGCTGCATTCTTAGGACTCAGTCATCAATAAATTTTAAATAAAAGAGGGTAATGATTATGGACAAGAATTTTTTCTGTGACGGGGTAGACAAAGCGCCCCAGAGATCACTGTTCAATGCACTGGGCATGACTAAGGAGGAAATGGACAGACCTATCGTGGGCATCGTTTCTTCCTACAATGAGATAGTCCCGGGGCATATGAACATCGACAAGATAACCGAAGCTGTAAAGCTCGGTGTTGCAATGGCAGGCGGTACGCCTATCGTATTCCCGGCTATCGCTGTATGTGACGGTATAGCTATGGGGCATCAGGGTATGAAATATTCTCTCGTGACCCGTGACCTTATCGCAGATTCAACAGAGTGCATGGCACTTGCGCACCACTTTGACGCACTTGTTATGATACCTAACTGTGACAAGAACGTCCCCGGTCTTTTAATGGCAGCTGCAAGAGTGAATGTGCCTACCGTTTTCGTATCGGGCGGTCCTATGCTCGCAGGCCATGTAAAGGGTCACAAGACCTCGCTGTCGTCGATGTTTGAAGCGGTCGGCTCGTATAATGCAGGCAAGTTCACACTTGAAGATGTTGAAGAATTTGAGAACAACGCTTGTCCTACCTGCGGCAGCTGCTCTGGTATGTACACTGCAAACTCTATGAACTGTCTGACAGAGGTACTCGGTATGGGGCTTCGCGGCAACGGCACTATACCGGCAGTATACTCCGAAAGATTAAAGCTCGCAAAGCACGCAGGCATGGCTGTTATGGAGCTTTTGAAGAAAAACATAAGACCCCGTGACATCATGACAGAGGAGGCTTTCAAAAATGCTATCGCTGCTGACATGGCGCTCGGCTGTTCGACAAACTCGATGCTTCACCTTCCTGCTATCGCACACGAATGCGGCATAGAGCTTGACCTCGAGCTTGTAAACGAGATAAGCGAGAGAACGCCTAATCTGTGTCATCTTGCTCCTGCAGGTCCTACATATATGGAGGATCTTAACGAAGCAGGCGGCGTTTATGCTGTACTTAAAGAGCTGCTCGATGCAGGACTTATAAACGGCGATTGTATGACAGCTACCGGCAAGACAGTCGCTGAGAACGTAAAGAACGCCGTAAACCGTGACCCTAAGATCATAAGACCTATTGATGATCCGTTCATGCCTAACGGCGGTATCGCTGTACTCAAAGGCAACCTTGCACCCGATACCTGCGTGGTCAAGAGATCGGCAGTTGCTCCCGAAATGTTAAAGCATGAAGGTCCTGCAAGAGTATTCGACTGCGAAGAGGACGCTATCGCAGCGATCAGGGGCGGCAAAATAGTAGAAGGCGACGTTGTCGTTATCAGATATGAAGGTCCTAAGGGCGGTCCCGGCATGAGAGAGATGCTCAATCCTACATCTGCTATCGCAGGCATGGGGCTCGGCTCGTCGGTAGCGCTTATCACTGACGGACGTTTCAGCGGTGCTACAAGAGGTGCTTCGATCGGTCACGTTTCACCTGAAGCTGCACTCGGCGGCAATATCGCACTTGTAAACGAGGGCGACATCATCGCTATCGACATAAACGCTCATAAGATAGAGCTTAAAGTCAGCGATGAAGAGCTTGAAAACAGAAGAAAGAACTGGACTCCGAGAGAGCCTAAGATAACGACCGGCTATCTTGCAAAGTACGCATCTCTCGTTACCTCTGCAAACAGAGGCGCAGTTCTTGAAATAAAGAAATAAATGAAAGGGGAACATCTATGAAAAAAGTAATTGGTTTTATCTTAGGGTTTATATTCCTGATCGCTGTTATCGTGGGTATCGTTATCGGAAGCTACACACTCATACAGCCTTCCCGTGAGGGCGATTCCCGTGCTATCATCAACGGTCCGTGGTACACACCTCTTGACAAGGACGGCAAGGGTATAGTGTTCAATATCGACGATTCGGGCAAAACTGTCATCCACTACTACTACAAAGAGGGCGAATACGATGACTACAAGGACAAGGACATCATCATGGACGGCTATGCAAGGATAGACGACGATGACAAAAAGATAAAGCTGCTTGTAAAGCCCGACTATACAGACAATACTGATCTCGGCTTTGAGTATAAGCTCAAATTCTTCGCTACTATCAAGTATACTGATCTTGACTATGTATACAAGAAAAAGCACTCCGACTCAACTCAGGTAGATTATCATGATGCTACCTGCACATTCGTTATAGGCGATAAGGTATACAAAGTCACCCAGAAGCCTAACGATAAGGACGTTTACAATTCTAAGACAGTCGAGTGGTAATACTCATAGCAAGGAGAAGTAATGGATCTTATCATTAAAAACATTCGTATCATAGACCCGGTCACGAATACCGACCGGGTGACAGATATACTTTCGAGCGGCGGCGTAATAAAAATGCTTGGCGATAGCACCGAAACAGAAAATGCCCGTGTGATCGACGGCACAGGGCTTGTGGCATTTCCGGGGCTTATGGATATGCACGTCCATTTCCGTGACCCGGGGCTGACCTACAAGGAGGATATTCTGACGGGCGCAGATGCGGCAAAGGCAGGCGGCTTCACAGCTGTATGCTGTATGCCGAACACCAAGCCCCCTGTCGATAATGCAGAAACTGTAAAGTATATTCTTGACAAAGCAAAAAAGACAGGCATAGACATTTATCCGGTGGCGTGCATAACAAAGGGCATGAAAAGCGAGGAGCTTTGTGATTTTGATGAGCTTATCGGCGCCGGCGTAAAGATGATCTCCGATGACGGCAGACCTGTCGAGAACGCAGAGCTTATGCGTCAGGCGCTTGAAAAGAGCGTTACAAACGGGCTTTCGGTACTTTCCCACTGTGAGGATATAAACATCACAAAGGGCGGCATAATCAACAAGGGCGAGATCTCAGAGCAGCTCGGTGTCAAGGGTCTTGACAGAGCGAGCGAGGACTACATAACTGCTCGTGAGATAGCGCTTGCTATGAGCTGTGGAGCGCATATACATATTTGCCATGTTTCCACAAAGGGCTCTGTCAATATCATAAGGGCTGCCAAAGCAGACGGCGTGAATGTCACCTGCGAGACAGCACCGCATTATTTCACATTCACAGAAAAGATGCTCTTAAAGCGTGATGCTGACTACCGTATGAGCCCTCCGCTTCGTACTGAGGAGGACAGAGCAGCAGTTGAGCAGGCAGTGCTTGACGGCACTATCGACTGCATAATCACAGACCACGCTCCCCACTCAAAGGAGGAGAAGGCTGACTTTGAAAAAGCTCCCAACGGCGTAATCGGTCTTGAAACGTCACTTGCGGCAACGCTCACACAGCTTTACCATACAGGCAAGTGTGACCTTATGCACATAGCAAGGATAATGTCCCAGAATCCACGCAAGGTCACAGGGCTTGATGAGCTGAGCATATCGGAGGGTCAGCCCTGCGATATAACGATATTCGACCCTGACTATGAATGGGAGGTCATTCCCGAGGAGCTGCATTCCAAGAGCAAAAATACGGTTTTCAAGGGGCAGAAGCTCAAAGGAAAGGTATTATACACCATATCCAAAGGCAAGGTAGTATTTGAACTTTAAAAACAAAGGAGAATAAGCAAATGTCATTTGACAGACTGATAGAAAAGATAGTTAGCACACAAAATCCCTCGGTCGTAGGTCTTGACCCAAAGCTCGACTATGTGCCGGACTATATCAAGCAGAAGAAATTCAGCAAGTACGGCAAAAATCTCAAGGGTGCGGCTAAGGCGATACTTGAATTCAACAAGGGCATCATCGACGAGATACACGATATATGCCCGGCTATAAAGCCGCAGGCTGCATACTATGAAATGTACGGCTACGAGGGCGTAAAGACGCTTTACAAGACTATCAAGTACGCAAAGGAAAAGGGAATGTTCGTCATCACCGACGGCAAGAGAAACGACATCGGCGCTACTATGGAAGCCTATGCAACAGCACACTTAGGTCTGACGGAAGTCGGCGGAGATGAGATAGCTGCATTCGGTGCTGACGCACTTACAGTAAACGGCTACCTCGGCACTGACGGTATCTCTCCCCTGCTCGACAAGTGCGTAAAGTACGACAAGGGCATTTTCGTGCTTGTAAAGACATCGAACAAATCATCAGGCGAGCTTCAGGATCTTATGATAGGCTCTAACACAGTCTATGAAACTATGGGCGATATGTGCGAGAAATGGGGCAGCGAGAACATAGGCAGGTACGGTTACAGTGCTGTCGGCGCTGTCGTAGGTGCTACATATCCAGAGCAGCTTGAAACGCTCAGGAAAAGACTGCCGCATACATTCTTCTTAGTGCCCGGCTACGGCGCACAGGGCGGCGGCGCAGAAGGCGTTGCAAAGGCATTCGATGCAAACGGGCTTGGTGCGATAGTCAATTCTTCAAGAGGCGTTATGTGCGCTTACCAGAAGGAAGGCTGCCCCGACATTGACTATGCAAAAGCTGCAAGACGTGAAGTTATAAGAATGAAAGAGGATATAACTTCGTTCCTGCCGAAGATCGCAATATGATCAATACAAAAGATCATACCTCCCCTGTGACGGGGAGGTTTTTTGCAAAACAAAAGCCATAGTACCCTGTTTTCAGGGATACTATGGCTTGATGTTTTTAGGGCAACACCGCACGACCACCGGCTCACGCCTTTGTGTGCCATCTGCTTGCCGAATTTCCGTCATAATACCCAATTTTACCTTGTCTTACGCCAGTAAAACTGCGGTAAAAATGGGCATTCTGACGAAAATTCGGACGGCGCATCTGACACACAATGGTCGTGCGGTGTTGCCTTAGTTTTTACTCGTCGCCGGCATTCTTTGCGATGACCTCAGCTACAAGGTTTGCAGGCAGCTGGTCGTAGCGTGCCTTTTCCATCTCAAACCAGCCTCTGCCCTGTGTCATCTGACGCAGTATCAGAGTAAAGTCAAACATCTGTGCATAGGGCACTTCGGCAGTTACGACTGTAAGACCCTTCTTCGTAGCAGGCTCCATACCAAGCACTCTGCCACGGCGCTTATTAAGCTCACCGGTGATGTCGCCGGTGTTCTCGTCGGGAACTGTTACGGTCAAAGACCCTATCGGTTCGAGAAGCATAGGCTCAGCCTGCTTCATGCCCTCCTTGAATGCGATAGACGCCGCAGTCTTGAACGCCATTTCGCTTGAATCTACCGGGTGATAAGAGCCGTCTACCAGTATAGCCTTTACGCCGACTACCGGGAATCCTGCAAGAACGCCCTTCTTCATGCACTCCTGCAAGCCCTTTTCAACTGCCGGGAAGAAGTTCTTAGGTACGGCGCCGCCGAATACCTTTTCTTCAAATACCAGCTCGTCGGAGATACACGGCTCGAACTCGATCCACACATCACCGAACTGACCGTGTCCGCCCGACTGCTTCTTATGTCTGCCCTGTACCTTGACTTTCTTTCTGATAGTTTCCTTATATGCTATCTTAGGCTCTGATGTTTCAACATCAGCGCCGAACACATCCTTGAGCCTGCCTATGACAGAATCAAGATGCAAGCCGCCAAGACCGGAAAGTATCATCTCGTTAGTCTCATCGTCCTGTTTATAGGAGAGGGTCATATCCTCTTCAAGTATCCTCTGCATAGCATTGCTTATCTTGCTCTCATCGCCCTGAGCCTTAGCCTTTACAGCAAGGCTATAGCACGGCTTTGGAGTGCTTATCTTTTCAAACTTCACAACTCTTGATGCGTCACAGAGTGTGTCATTCGTGTTAGCATTCATCTTTGTTGCAACACATATATCGCCTGCCGGAACGCTCGTAACATCTATCTGCTTCTTGCCTACCAGATAGCACAGCTTGCCGACCTTTTCAGCAGCGCCTGTTGTAGCATTTACGACCTCTGAGCCAGTTGTCAGGACGCCGGAGTGAACTTTTATAAAGCTCATTTTGCCGACAAACGGATCAGCCACTGTCTTGAATACAAATGCCGCAAGCGGTGCGTTCTCGTCATTCTTTATCTCAACTATGTCATCGCCCTGCATAGCTTCCTTTGTGTCCTTGTCGCTCGGAGCAGGCAGCAGAAGATCTATCTCCTTTAACAGCATATCAACGCCTGCCATTGTTGCAGACGACACGCAGGTAACAGGTGTTATGATGCCCTCGTTCATGCCCTTGTGGATACCGTCTGTCAGCTCTTTCTGTGTGAAAGCCTCACCGGAGAAGAACTTCTCAAACAGCTCCTCGTCAGTTTCAGCTACCGCCTCGGAAACGGCTTCTCTCAATCCGTCGATACGGTATTCCATTTTCTCGCTTACATCACCGTCGGGCATATCTGTTTCAACAGCCTTGCCGTCAACGTATTTATAAGCCTTCATCTCTATAAGATTTACATAGGATACTATCTTTCTGTCAGCTATCACCGGAACAACTACCGGGCAAACCGTAGGACCGAACTCGGATTTGAGCTGTGTCAGGGTATTATAGAAATTAGCGTTGTCATCATCGAGCTTTGTAACTACGAACATCGTAGGCTTGCCCTCGTCACGGGCTCTGTCGTAAGCCTTATGTGTGCCGACCTTTACGCCAGATTTGCCGGATACGGTTATCATTACACAGCCGCTTGCATTTATAGCCTCTGCCGCCTCATTCTCATAGTCGAACAGACCCGGGGAATCGAGCAGGTTTATTTTCAGCTCGTCCTTCTCAAATGTTGAGAGTGATGTATATACCGAGCATTTTCTCTTTATCTCCTCCGAAGTGTAATCGGAAACAGTATTGCCGTCAAGTACCTTGCCCAGCCTGTCAGATGCGCCTGCCGAATAGAGCAGAGCCTCAACAAGCGAGGTCTTGCCTGAACCGCCGTGACCTGCTACGGCAATATTCTTAATGTGCGTGTTGTCATATCTTTTCATGAATTTCTCTCCTGTCTATGATTGGTTGTTGTGATAAAATGACCAAATTTGACCTCATCACATACATTAATTATATAACATTTTCACATAAATTGCAATAGAATTTTGTAATATTCTTTTCGTGAATATGAACAAAATTATAATATCCAAAAAGTGCAATCTGCACAATAGGCACCTTTTATACCATATGTCAATTGACAAAGCCGTATAAAATGTGGTATTATTATATTAGGTACTGATCAAATCAGGAGGTGTGGATATGCCGCTTATTTTTGAAAGAAATGACATAACTAAGGTGCAGTGTGATGCCGTTGTAAACGCAGCAAACAACACCCTTATGGGAGGCGGCGGAGTAGACGGAGCTATCCACCGTGCCGCCGGCAGCGGTCTGCTCAAAGAGTGCATGACCTTAGGCGGCTGTGAAACAGGAGATGCAAAGATCACCGGAGGGTATGATATGCCCTGCAAATACATAATCCACACGGTAGGTCCTGTATGGCGAGGCGGAAACAGCAATGAAGAAAGCCTGCTAAGAAGCTGCTATCGTAAAAGTCTTGAGCTTGCAAGGGAGAATGGCTGTGAAAGTATAGCCTTCCCTCTTATCTCGGCAGGTGTTTACGGCTACCCGAAGGAGCAGGCGGTCAGTGTCGCAGTAGACACCATATCGGAGTTTTTAAATGACAATGATATGACGGTAAAGCTGATAGTTTTCGGCAAATCGGCTTTCGATGTCACGTCTGAGAGATTCGGCTCTGTCGCACAGTATATTGATGACAACTACTCCGAAGCTGCAAAAGCCAGAGAAAAAGGCAGGAGCTTTCTTTTCAATCAGAGCTTTGCAAAGCGTTTTTCAGAAGATGCTGCGATAGGGTCTGCCCCGGCTTTATCCGAGGCGGCAGCGTCGATGCCATCGCCCGGCGCAGAGCTTGATGAGCGCCTGAAATACCTTGATGAGAGCTTTACACAGATGCTTTTGCGTCTTATCGACGAATCCGGCATGACAGATGTAGAGTGTTACAAAAAAGCCAACATTGACCGAAAGCTGTTTTCAAAGATACGCTCGGATATGAGCTACCACCCGAAAAAGCAGACGGCGCTCGCCTTTGCGATAGCATTAGAGCTTGATATGGAAAGGACAAGGGAGCTTGTCAGTAAGGCAGGGTACTCGCTTACCCATGCAAATAAATTCGATATTATCATCGAGTATTTTATACAAAACGGAAATTACAATGTGTTTGAGATAAATGAAGCCCTTTTCGCATTTGACCAGGTGCTTATTGGGCAGTAGAGCACAGTAAAGCTGCCTGCATCTCTTAATGAGCTTGATAACAGCGCTTTTAAGTGCTGCGAGAAACTCACAGCTTTTTATGTAGCTTCCGGCAGCAGTATATAGCTGAATGGGACGTGAAGCTGATATAATTTGACAAAGTTCCTGATTTATGGTATAATTAATTATTACCCTTTGAACGGAGGAAAAGATTATGATAAATGAAAAAGCAAGAAAGCTGCTTTGCAGCCAGTTTGTCAATAACAATACCATAGACCCGAAATATTATGATAAATACGTCATCAAGAGAGGACTGCGCAACGCTGACGGTACCGGTGTGCTTGCAGGTCTTACAAATATATGCAACGTTCACGGCTATGTTATAAACGATGGCGAAAAGTCCCCTATACAGGGTCAGCTCATATACAGAGGCTACAACATAAACGATCTTGTGAACAATGTTGTCGAAGAAAACAGGTTCGGCTATGAGGAGATAGTTTATCTTCTGCTTATGGGCGATCTGCCGAGCAAAGACGAGCTTGACGCATTCTCCAGAATAATCTCAGAGAACAGAGAACTGCCTGAAAACTTCTTTGAGGATATGATACTCAAATCTCCTTCAAGAAATATCATGAACAAGTTAGGCAGAAGCGTTCTCTCCCTCTATTCCTATGACGATGACCCGGAGAACCGCTCTCCTGAGGTGGAAATGGCTACGGCTATCTCCATTATCTCAAAGCTGCCTAATATCATGGTATCGGCATATCAGGTGAAAAAGCGTGCTTATGACAATGAGAGCATGATAATGCACCCGCTCGTGCCTGAGCATTCAACTGCCGAGATGATACTGTCAGCACTGCGCCCCGACAGGAAGTTCACAGACGCTGAGGCTAAGCTGCTCGACATAATGCTCATGCTGCACGCAGAGCATGGCGGCGGCAACAACTCTACATTTACCTGCCGTGTGCTGACTTCTTCCGGGACTGATCCGTATTCGGCATACTCAGCTGCTATCGGCTCGCTTAAAGGTCCTCGTCACGGCGGCGCTAACGCCAAGGTCATCAGTATGCATGACGTTATCAAGAAAAACGTCAAAAACTGGGAGGATGAAGGCGAAGTCGCAGACGTTTTAAGAAAGATACTCAGAAAAGAGCTTCACGACGGCTCAGGGCTTATCTACGGTATGGGTCATGCTGTATATACCCTGTCTGACCCAAGAGCAGTGATACTCAAAGCCAACGCCGAGAAGCTTGCAAAGGGCACTGAATTTGAAAAGGAATTTAATCTCTTGAAGCTGATAGAAGAGCTCTCCCCCGAGCTGTTTGCCGAGGTAAAGGGCTCATCAAAGGTGATGTGCGCAAACGTGGATATGTATTCAGGTCTTGTATACCGTATGCTCGGCATTCCGGAGGATCTGTTCACACCTCTGTTTGCTGTATCGAGAATGGCAGGCTGGGCTGCTCACCGTTTTGAGGAAATGGTAACAGGCAAGAGGATAATCCGCCCGGCATACAAGTCTGTCATCCGGGAAAAACCTTACATAAAAATAGAAAACAGATGATACGCTCCCTGTACCGCACGGTGCAGGGGTTTTCTATGTAAAAAAACCGTTAAAATATTGACAATTATGAGTTAGTGTAGTATAATTAAAGATGTAGAATTTTATTCCAATCTAAAATGTAAAGGAGTTTTTTACAATGAACAAACAGTTAAGAAAAGCGATCATCGCAGGCAACTGGAAAATGAACAAGACAAGACCCGAGGCTAAGGAGCTTTTAGAGGCAATAAAGCCGCTCGTTGCTAACGCAGAGGGTAATGTCGAGGTCATCGCTTGTGTGCCTTTTACAAATCTTGAAACAGCAGTAGCTGCAACAGCAGGTTCTAATGTCAAGGTGGGCGCTGAGAACGTTCACTTTGAAAAGAGCGGTGCTTTCACAGGTGAGATCTCAGCTGATATGCTCGTTGAAGTTGGCGTAGAGTACGTTGTTATCGGTCACAGCGAGAGAAGACAGTATTTCGGTGAGACTGACGAAACAGTAAACAAGAGAACTATCGCAGCACTGGACGCAGGCTTAAAGCCGATAGTATGCGTAGGTGAGCTTAAATGGGAAAGAGAGTGCAACATAACCGAGGAAGTTATCGCTCGTCAGATAAAGCTCGATCTGTGGTCGCTCACAGCAGAGCAGGTAAAGAACGTAGTTATCGCTTACGAGCCTGTATGGGCAATAGGCACAGGTCTTACTGCTACTCCCGATCAGGCTCAGGAGGTATGTGCATTTATAAGAGCGCAGCTTGCAAAGCTCTATGACCAGGCAACTGCTGATGCTGTAACTATCCAGTACGGCGGTTCTATGAATGCAGGCAATGCAGCAGAGCTTTTAGCTAAGCCTGACATCGACGGCGGTCTTATCGGCGGTGCTTCGCTCAAAGCTCCTGACTTCAATACAATAGTACAGGCAGCTGTAAACGGCTGATAAAAAGCATAGCGAGTGCAGGTGATACCTGCACTTAGCTTTTATAAAAGCGGTGTTGTCTATGGCGAAGAATGAGAGAATAGTTATCGAAAGCGTCGATACACTTATGAATAACCGCAGACGTCCACGCAGCAGCTGGCGCAGAGCTGATATTTTTTTAGGGCTTGCGTTTTTAGCTGTGCCGGTGATACGGCAGTGGGATCATCTGATAATTACTCTTATCGGGGCAGTCATTGGTGTGATCTTCATTATAGTCCAGAGGATAGTCAGCAAAGACCCAAAGACCTATGCCGATGAAGAATCACCTGCCGGCAGGAAAAGGGCGTGCATGATAATTCGCATCACAGCGCTTGTGATACTGCTTTTTGAGCTGTCGGTGACATTCGGGGCGTTTGGTTCTTCAAGGGCGGTGTATCCTTTGAAAAAGGCGCTTTACTGCTTTGGCAACAAAGTTGACAGCGAGCAGCTTGGATTCATGTCGGGGTCGCTCCCAAAAGGGATAAAGGATCTTCAGATGAATTTTATCACGCCGAAAAAGTTTGATGAAAGTACGGCGCATATCAATATTTGTTTTTATGCCGACGAGGACGCACTTGATGAGATAAAGAGCAGCATCAATGACAACAGCGGTGAGCTGTGCGATGAGGACAGCTTTGCTTACAAAAAGCTGAAGGTCTTCTGCGAAAAAGAGGCTCTTGATATGAAAGGCGCTCAGGTGTATCTTACAGGCAATACAGGCAGTCACTGCCCGGCGTATCTTATAAGCGAAATGACGGGGCTGTGCGTTATTTATTGGTAAAAGAAGGTGTATTTATGAGCAAAAGGATGATCGTTTTATGTCTTATGTGCGCTCTGCTTACAGGGTGTGGCTCGGGTGAGAGCAGCTCCACAAAGGACACATCATCAGATACCGTCAGCAGCACTTCGGAAAGCTCGTCAGCAGATACAGACAGCAGCAAGGCGGACACTACTCAGGTCAGTGAAGAAAAATATGTCGTTATCTACATGGACAACAATGAGTATAGCGGCGGTAAGGTCTTCGACGACAAGGAGCTTTTAGACAAGGTCCTGGAGCTGTACAGCTCTATCCCCACAAAATACGAGCCTGTAAAAGCAAAGGAAACCAAAAAAGGAAACTATATCAGGATAGGCACAACTAATGAAAAGCAGGAGCTGGGGACTTTTGTTTCAAGCAATGAAAAGCTGTATATCCCTAACAAGAGCGACAGCTATGTAAGGATAGACGGCAAGCATTATAATGCTGACGGCGGCGAGATAAAAGAACTTGTTGATCTGGTGCTGAAAAAAACAGAGTCATAAACGGCACTTAAAGATGTCGATAAAAATTGTTTTTTATAGAAAGGTTGGTTTTTTATGTCAAAGAAAAAGCCGGTAATTTTAGTAGTAATGGACGGTGTGGGAATTTCCGTAACAGGTCTTGGTGACGCTGTGACGGAGGCTAATACTCCTACACTTGACAAGCTCAGAGCAGAGTGTCCCTACACAACGCTCAAAGCTCACGGAAGCGCAGTCGGTCTGCCGACCGATGATGATATGGGCAACTCTGAGGTAGGTCACAACGCACTGGGCTGCGGTCAGATCTATTCACAGGGCGCAAAGCTCGTAAATGAGAGCATTGAGAGCGGCAAGATGTTTACCTCTGACACATGGAATGCTCTTATAGGTAATGTTAAGGAGAAGGGCTCCACACTCCATTTCCTGGGTCTTCTCTCGGACGGTAACGTTCACTCTAATATCCACCACTTAGAGAAGATGCTCGCAAAGGCAAAGGAGGACGGCGTTAAGAAGGTAAGATGTCATATCCTGCTTGACGGGCGTGATGTTCCTGCGACAAGCGCTCCTGTATACATCAAGGAATTAGAGGACTGCATAGCAGCTCTTAATGATGACAGCTTTAATGCAAAGATAGCTTCCGGCGGCGGCAGAATGAAGATCACTATGGACAGATACCAGGCTGACTGGGGCATGGTTGAAAGAGGCTGGGAGACACACGTTCACGGCAACGCAAGGCAGTTTGAAAATGCACTTACAGCAGTTGAAACGCTCCGTGACGAGACAGGTGCGATAGACCAGGATCTTCCTGAGTTCGTTATAGCTGAAAACGGCGAGCCGGTCGGCAAGATGAATGACGGCGACAGTGTTATACTCTTTAACTTCCGTGGTGACAGAGCTATCGAGATCTCAATGGCATTTGATGGCGGCGATGAATTCAAGCACTTTGACAGAGGTGTTATCCCGGACGTTATCTATGCAGGTATGCTTGAATACGACGGTGATCTGAAGATACCGAAGAAGTATCTTGTTGATCCGCCCGAGATAAAGAACACGCTTTCCGAACTGCTTGTTAATGCAGGACTTTACTCCTACGCTGTATCGGAAACTCAGAAGTACGGTCATGTTACATATTTCTGGAACGGCAACCGCTCCGAGAGATTTGATGACGAGCTTGAAACATGGAAGGAGATACCCTCTGACAAGGTATCATTTGATGAAAGACCGTGGATGAAGTCTGCTGAGATAACAGATGATCTTATTGAGGCTATCAGATCTGAAAAGTATGACTTTATCAGATGCAACTATCCTAACGGCGACATGGTAGGTCACACAGGCTCTATGGACGCTACTATAATAGGTGTTGAGTCGGTCGATCTTCAGCTTGCAAGGCTCTTAAAGGTCGCTGACGAATATGACTGCACAGTTCTTATAACTGCCGATCACGGAAACGCTGACGAGATGTTAGAAAAGAACAAGAAGGGCGAGATACAGGTAAGGACCGCTCATTCGCTCAACCGTGTACCTTTCTACATAGTAAGCAAGGACAAGTATGTTATCAAGGATGCAGAAAGCACAAAGTACGGTCTTGCAAATGTAGCTCCTACTGTTGCAAAGATATTAGGTCTTACACCTCCTGATTGCTGGGAAGAGTCAATGATCTGACGATGATATTTATACACGCCGGGAACAAACAGTTCCCGGCTGTTTTATTATTTATTATGTAGATAATAAGCATAAAAAGAGCTGCTGCATTATGCAACAGCTCTTGATTTGTTGATAAAAATGTTGAAAATCACTTTTCAAAAAGGTTTATTTTGCTGCCTTAGTTTTCTTGTCAAGCACGAGCTTATTGATAGCCAATGCGCAGGCTGAGTACACAAGTACGCAGGTAGAGAGCATTATAAGTATGAACTTGATAACGTTCGTAGCATCAAAAGCACCAGTCTTGGGGTTAGCGTCTGCCTGTGCTGCTGCGGAGCTTACCTTCTCGGTAACTGCCTGTGCCTTATCATCAGTCTGTGCTGAACCGGAGGCTGTGACAGCTTTTGCGGTATCGCTTGCAGATTTTGTCTGACCGGCTGTTTCTTTACTGCCGTTCTCTGTTGCAGGCATAGCAACAAGGTTTGCATTGTCTACGCTCTGAGCTGATGCAGGTCTTGTATCGTCCGAAGAATCGTCCGTGTCGGTCTTTTCTTTCGTATCGGCTGTTATTTTTTCAGCCTTATCCGCATCATCTGAGGTATTTGCTGCTGAATCTTTCTCATCGGTATCTTTTTTGGTGTCTACTGTCTTATTCTCAGCATCATCAGCCTTTGTATCCTCAGCATCGTCCGCTGTAAGGGTCGCATCAAGAACGACTGGAGTGCTGTCATAAGGTGTAACGGTTATGCTCTTTATCTGAGCATCAGTATCGGAAGGCACTGAGAAGAACTGTACTGCGCCTGTGCCATTGAGTGAAGCAAGGTCAACATCTGCTGTCCATATTGCATCGCCCGAGGACTTGCCCTCATACATATTCCAGCTGCCGTCTGTTGCGCCTAAGCCTATCGCACCGGTTATCGTCTTGTCAGATGCGACAACCACCTCGACCTTTGCCTTGCCGGAGGTCTCCTTGGTATAGTCTGAGACGTTAAAAACATACTGTGTATTTCCGCTCTCATTATAAGAGTAGATATGCTCGCTGACTGCCGGTTTTTCATAGGTGATGCCTTCGTCCTGCACCTTTGATACTACGGCTGTCTGCTCGTTCTCGCCCTCGCCTGCCTTTAATTCTTCAGTATCATCGTCGTTATCCTCATCATCAGGAAAAATCTCTATAAGCTCACCCTCTGTTGAATTGAGAGCCGCTGCCGGAGGTGCATCGACCTTTACAGACACAGGTGCGCTTTCAGTAGGAACGCTGTAATCAGCGTTTATATACTCTGCACTTGAATCACATACCATGTTTTCTACATCTATCCAGTATTTAAGATCACCGGCTGAAAGGTTATTCTTGATGTCAAACATAAGGGTCGTGATATGTGTGGAGTCAGATACGTTTGAACCGCTCTGTTCTGAACCTATTATCCTTATAGAGCCTGTACCGGTATCTGTATTTGTGATAACAGAGAATGCGCTTGAAGCACTCATATCGTCAGAAGGCACGAAAACATTCATCTGCGACGGGTCATAGCGCACGTCGATAGTAAATCCTGCAACTCCCGAATCGGAAGGTACATAGTCTACTGAAAGACTAAGACGATCACCGGGCTTTACTATTGTCTTATCAGGTGACAGGTTTATCCTGTTAGCGCCTGACGCTGATGTCACCGGTGTCAGCAGTGTTGATGTCATCAGCACCGCAGTCGAAACTGCAACTGCCGCACGGCTTACTTTTAATCTTTTCATATTTTGCACCCTCCTCAAGGTTTAGATTTCTTTTCTTTTGTCCTGTCATGCTGTGAAAGTGGAACAGTCTGACAGGCAGGTATTTTTATGTGACATCTCCTGCTCTGTCATCCGCTCCGAAATTTTTACACACTTGGTAACTTGTGCGAAAATTTGTACTTTTTATTTCTGTCAGATCCTGCACTGTTCCCCAAATATACCGAAAAAGCGCTATTTATTCGCCAGTCGGTAAAACATATTATAACAAAAGATTCCAAAAAAATCTATTGTTAATCCCAACAAAAAAGTGTCCAAAAATTTGGTTATAATTTGTTTGAAAAATGTTTAAAACTAAATATCGTGTCGATGTGCGGCTTGAAACACTAAATATTGATGTAACCGAAATGTAATTTTTAAAAATTAGTAATTGCGTTCTAATGTAAATCTTTTGTTAATATGTTCCGCTCTTGACAAATCCATTTTTTTGCACTATAATACTAAATACAGCAAAAATGTGCAAAAATTTTGGAAAGGATGATAAAAATGCAGCTGCGAACGGTTCTCATAAGCATAGCAGCATCGGCGATAATGGCAGGAACGGCTTTGCCGTCGGCAACGATAGATGCAAATGCAAAGACCACGACAGGCACCGTCACGGCAGGCACTCTTAATGTAAGATCAGGTGCCGGGACGGATAAAGCGATAATCTCGGCTATATATCAGGGTGCTAAGGTCACGATAAAGAGCGAGAAAAAAGACAAGTCCGGACAGAAGTGGTACAAGATAACATCCGGCAGCGGAAAAAACAAGGTGTCAGGGTATGTGAGCGCTCAGTACATAAAGAAAAAAAGCACCAAGAAAACCACCGCAGCGACCACCAAAAAAGCCTCGACCAAGACTGCTTCAAAACAAAAAGCAAAGACCACAGAAAAAAAGGCTGCAAAAACAGCTGCCAAGACTACAACAAAGGCGACGACTAAGACTACCACAAAAACGACTTCCAAGACGACAACAAAGACAGTATCGGCGGAAAATACTGTCACAAAAGGTGTTATAAAGAAGGTCGATAATACATTGGACAGTGATTTTGAGGCTTATCTGACAAAGCAGGGATTTCCCGATAGCTACAAGCCTATGCTCAGAAAGCTGCACAAGGATCACCCGACATGGATCTTCAAGGCGCAAAAGACCGGTCTTAAATGGAAGGATGTTCTCAACGAAGAGCTTGTCATCGGAAGAAGTCTTGTTCCGGGATACTCGCTCAATTCGTGGAAGAGTATGGAAAAGGGCGCTTACGATCTTGAAGGCGGTTACTGGTACGGGCTTGACGGTGAATGGTATCAGGCTTCAAAGAACGTGGTAAGGTATTATCTTGACCCGAGAAATTTCCTTGATGATACCTATATATTCATGTTTGAAAATCTTTCATACAACAAAAAGGTACATACACTTGACGGAGTAAAGGCTATACTTGCAGATTCATTTATGAGCGGTAATTTTACAGCACCTGACACAGGCGAGGTATACTCCTATGCGCAGACATTTATGGACGCTGCGGCGATCTCGGGAGTCTCACCGTATCACTTAGCGGCAAGATGTTTAAACGAGCAGGGGTACAGCGGCGCTCCGCAGTCGCTCGGTACTACGCCCGGATATGAGGGGTATTATAATTTCTTTGATGTACAGGCATTTGCGGCAGGCGGTCTTACAGCTCAGCAGATGGGGTGCAAGTATGCGGCAACTACCAACAAATCATATCTGCTGCCATGGACAAATCAGTACAAGTCGATAGTCGGCGGTTCGATATTCTTAGGCTCAGGGTACATAACCAAAAAGCAGGACACGCTGTATCTGCAAAAGTTCGATGTCGTAGACGGCGGTAACGGTAAATACTATCATCAGTACATGACCTGCATCTTCGGTCAGGCAAACGAAGCGGCGTGGCTCAAAAATGCCTACTCTGACGAGGTACTGGCTTCAGCTATGGAATTCAAGATACCGGTCTACAAGAGTATGCCCAAGGCTCTTTGCAAAAAGCCGATGAGCGACAAGATGAACAATAATTTCCTGAGTTCTTTGAAAGTCAGCGGCAAAAAGATGAGCCCTGCATTTGACAGGTATACAAAATCCTACAAGCTGACAGTGGGCGAAGATGTTTCAAGCGTCAAGATAACGGCAAAGGCGCTTGACAGCGCTGCCAAAGTCAGCGGCACAGGAAAAAAGACGCTTGCAGTTGGCAAGAATACTTTTAAAGTAAAGGTCAAAGCACAGAGCGGCGAAACACGCACCTACACTATCACCATTACACGCAAAGGCACTCCTGCCAAAGCAGTAAAGGGTGATGTTGACGGCGACGGCAAGCTGACAAAAGCAGATACGACCCTGATAGTCAATTATCTGTCCGGCAAGGCAACACTTACCTCTGCACAGAAAAAGCTGGCAGACTACAACGGCGACAATGTGATAGATATTGTTGATTCTTTGGCGATAACCAAAAAGATAGGCGGATAAATCACAACCACCACTAAAGTGGTGGTTTGCTCTGCCCCTAAAAGGGGCTATTACTGGCTTGACCCCTCAAGGGGTACCGAAAGTTTAGCACCGCATTACATTCACGGGCAGCCGCTAAAGCGGCTGTTCTTTTTTTGCC